>JBEVMD010000516.1:0-4304 GCA_040508835.1 Duganella sp.
GGCCCGTTCCACCAGCAGCTGGAACAGGCGCTGTGCGACTACCTGGGCGTCAAGCACATCTGCCTGTTCGCCAACGGCACGCTGGCGCTGATGACGGCGCTGCAGGCGCTGCGCATTGCCGGTGAAGTGATCACCACGCCGTACTCGTTCGTGGCCACGGCCCACTCGCTGCTGTGGAACGGCATCAAGCCCGTGTTTGTCGATGTCGACCCGGTCACGCTCAATCTCGACCCGTCGAAGATCGAGGCGGCCATCACGCCGCACACCACGGCCATCATGCCGGTGCACTGCTACGGCCAGCCGTGCGACGTGGCGGCCATCGAGCAGATCGCCGACAACTACAATTTGAAAGTGATCTACGACGCCGCCCACGCGTTTGGCGTCAACCACGATGGCGGAAGCGTGCTCAACTACGGCGACCTGTCGGTGATCAGCTTCCACGCCACCAAGATTTTCAATACCTTCGAAGGCGGCGCCATCATCTGCCCGGACGCCAAGACCAAGCTGCGCATCGACCGCCTGAAGAACTTCGGCTTTGTCGACGAAGTCACGGTGGTGGCGGCCGGCATCAACGGCAAGATGAGCGAGATCAATGCCGCGTTCGGCCTGCTGCAACTGAAAGGCATCGATGCCGCCCGCGAACAGCGGCGCGCCATCGACGCCCGGTACCGGCAGCTGCTGGCCGACGTGCCCGGCATCCACTGCCTGCCGGCCGGCGCGCAAGAGTCCGCCAACCACGCGTATTTCCCGATCCTGGTGGGACCGGACCATGCGCGCAGCCGGGACGAACTGTTTGCGGAACTGCGCCGGCACGAGATTTACGCGCGCCGGTATTTTTATCCGCTCATCAGCGATTTTCCCATGTACCGCGACATGCCGTCAGCTGCGCCGGCCAGGCTGCCGGTGGCGCAGCGGGCGTCGTCGCAGGTGATCTGCCTGCCGATTTATCCGGGCCTGGCCGACGACATCATTGCCGCCATCGTTGCCGTGATCGCGGCGCCAGCCGCCCTTCCACTGCTTGAGGTCGACACGCACTAATGCAGATCAACACTGAAAATAATTTCACCGGCATGGTAGCCGACCACCCGTGGGCGCCGCAGTTTGCCGTGCTCGGCTACGCCGACGGCGCCGTCAGCACCGTGCCGCACAAGTTCTTCCGCGACTGGCTCGATACCGAGCCGCAATTCGGCCAGTTTTATATCGGCCGCTGCTCCGGTTTCGGGGTGGACTCCATGGTCAAATACGACAGCGAACGGCAGAGCCTGCGCGTGGGCCGCTACGTGGCCGGCGGCGCCCGCCTGCGCTTCATCCTCAACGGCCAGCACGAGATGCGCACCATCTCGACCTATATGTTCAACGCCATCGGCCTCGGCATCGGGCATGCGCCGCCGCCAGAGTACGGCGACACCGTGATCGGCAACGATGTCTGGATCGGCGACGAGGCGATGGTGCTGGGCGGCGCCGTGATCGCGGACGGCTGCGTGATCGGCGCGCGCGCGCTGCTGCCGCCCAATTTCCGCACCGAGCCCTACGGCGTGTACGCCGGCGCGCCGGCGCGCCTGCTGCGCTACCGTTTTTCCGAACCAGTGCGGACTGCGCTGCTGGACCTGGCCTGGTGGGACATGCCGCTGGACTGGATCCGCGACAATAACGCCATGTTCCTGGAAGACTTGTGCGCCGACGAGGCGCGCGCGCTGCTGGTGATCGACATGCTGCGCAGCAGCCGCCGCGAATGGGAGGCCGAGCATGCTTGAGATGTCGCCCCACGCCCGGATCGAAGCCGTCGCCTGGCACGTGCCCGAGACCGTGCTGACCAACGACGCGCTGGCGCTGGAGTTTGCCGACTGGTCGGCGCAGAAAATCCTCGACAAGACCGGCATTGCCGAGCGCCGCGTGGCCGCTGCTGGCGAGACGGCCGGCGACCTGGCGTTGCACGCGGCGGAAAACCTGTTCCGGGACAGCGGCATCGACCGCGCCGGCATCGATTTCCTGATCCTGTGCACCCAGGCGCCCGACCACCTGCTGCCCAGCACGGCCTGCGTGCTGCAGCAACGACTGGGCCTGTCCACGTCGTGCGGCGCGCTCGACATCAACCTCGGCTGCTCCGGCTACGTGTATGCGCTGGCCATGGCGCAGGGCCTGATCGAAGCGGGCATCCGCCGCCGCGTGCTGGTGCTCACGGCCGACACCTACAGCAAGTTCATCAACCCGCGCGACCGCAGCGTGCGCACGCTGTTCGGCGACGGCGCAGCCGCCACCGTGGTGGCGCATGGGGCCGGCAAGCGGTCACTGGGACCGTTCGTGCTGGGCACCGACGGCAGCGGCGCCGACAACCTGATCGTGCCGGCCGGTGGCTTGCGGCTGCCGCGCAGCGCGGCCACGGCCGTCGCGCACGAAGATGCCTCCGGCAACTGGCGCAGCGACGACGACCTGTTCATGGACGGCGCGCAGATCGTGCAATTCACGCTGGGCGCCGTGCCGCGCGCCATGCAGGACCTGTTGACGGCCGCCGGCAAGACGCTGGACGACATCGACCACGTGATCTTCCACCAGGCAAACAAATTCATGCTGGACGCCCTGCGCCGCAAGTGCAAGATTCCCGAGGAAAAATTCGTGATCGAGCTCGACACCGTGGGCAACACGGTCTCGTCCACGATCCCGATTGCGATTGCCCGCGCCCGCCAGTCGGGCCGCATCCAGCCTGGCGACCTGGCCTTGCTGCTGGGCTTTGGCGTCGGCTATTCCTGGGCCGGCACGCTGGCGCGCCTGTAGTCCACGCACTCTTATTGAATGAACCGAAAGGAATTACCATGAATGAATTTATCGACGGCATGGCCGACATCCTCGAAATCGACGCCGCCCAGGTCACGCCGGAACTGGTGCTGGCGGACTACTCGTGGGATTCGCTGGCCATCATTTCCACCATCGCCCTGGTGGACGACCTGTTCGACCAGATGCTCGACGGCCAGGCGCTGGCGGCCTGCACCACCGTGGCGGACGTGCAGGCGCTGATCAAGGTCAAGGCGTAAGCATGGCCAGCCAGCGCCTGGCCTCGGGCCTGCCGTTCACCCTGGCGAACCTGGCCCTGCGCGGCGTGGTGTGCGCGCTGCCGCGCACCGAAATCGACAACAGCACGTTCGTCGACCGCTTTGGCGCTGAGGGCGTGGCGGACGTTACCAGGATGATCGGCGTGCACACCCGGCGCCGCGCAGCCGACGGCCAGACCACGGCCGACCTGTGCCTGGCCGCCGCCAACACGCTGCTGGACGACCTGGGCTGGGAGCGCGACAGCGTCGATGCGGTGATTTTCATTTCGCAAACGCCCGACTACGTGCTGCCGGCCACCGCCTGCGCGCTGCACGGCCGGCTGGGCCTGCACCCGGCGTGCGCCGCGTTCGACATCAATCTCGGCTGTTCGGCCTATGCCTACGGCTTGTGGCTGGCTGCCAAGATGCTCGACGGCCAGGCCATCAACCGCGTGCTGCTGCTGGTCGGCGACACCATCAGCAAGACCGTGGACGACAGCGACCGCGCCACGGCGCTGCTGTTCGGCGACGCCGGCACCGCCACCGCGCTCGAATACGACCCGGCCGCCGCCCCCGCCCATTTCATCGTGGGCAGCGACGGCAGCGGCGAGCGCCACCTGATGATGGCTGCCAGCGCCGCCAAACCCTACGACGGCGCCGACCCCCGCCTGGCGCAGCGCGATGCCGCCAAGCTGTACATGGATGGCGGCGAGATCTTCAATTTCACGCTGCGCAGCATCCCGCCGCTGGTGGCCGACCTGCTGCGCCTGTCCGGCCGCACGACCGACCAGGTCGATGCGTTCCTGTTCCACCAGGCCAATACGTTCATGCTCAAGCACCTGATCAAGAAAAGCAAGCTGCCGGCCGACCGCGCACCGATCAATATGGACCGCTACGGCAATACGTCGAGCGCGTCGATTCCGCTGCTGATCGGCACCAGCCTGGGCGACGGCGCGCAAGGCAAGACGGTGGCCATGTTCGGTTTTGGCGTGGGCTACTCGTGGTCGGCCGCCGTCCTCAGCCTGGACACCCTGCGCGTCAACCGCGTGATCGAGATATAAACGAGATATAACCGAGATATAACCGAGGTACCGATGATTTTTGCTCCCGACATGCTGGCCGGCCAGCACATCCTGGTGACCGGCGCCTCGTCCGGCATCGGCCGCGACACGGCGCTGCTGCTGGCGCGCTGCGGCGCCCGGCTGGTGGTGACCGGGCGCGATGCCGAACGGCTGGACCAGACCCTGCAGTCGCTCGACGGCGCCGGGCACGTGGCCG
>JBEVMD010000531.1:0-6303 GCA_040508835.1 Duganella sp.
TACGTGTATTTGCAACTGATGACGGTGCGCCAGGAAAACCAGATCGTACGACAAGGCCCTTATTGGCCGGCGCAGCTGGAAGTGCCGGCGCAGGCCGAACCGCTGCAGCGCGCGCGCAAGCTGGCGGCGCTGATGCGCACCAAGGCCGTGTTCCTGGGCCAGCAGAGCGCGTCCGGTTCGTCGCGCCTGGACGACCGGGTGGACGTGCTGGAACAGCGCTTCCGGCTGGCGCACTTGACTGTCAACCTGCCGCTGCTGGAGGCGGCGCTGGCCGTGCCGGTGGTGCAGCCGTTGCCGTTGTACCTGGCGCTGTGCGCGCAGCTGGGCCCGCTCGCTGCGCTGCGGGCCGGCGCCGTGCCGCTGGCGCCGCCCGCCTATGTGCACGAGGACAGTTACGCCGCGTTCGACGCCGTGCTCACGCACCTGGACGAGCTGGCGCGCGAGGTGAGCCAGGCATGGCGCAGCTGCATATTCAATTTCGACGGCGACACCTTTGCCCTGCCCATGCGCGACGCGTGGCTGGGCGCGCGCCTGGTGGTGGGCCTGCGCGGCGACGGCGAACGCGAGCTGGTCAAGTGGATGGAGGGCGCGGCGATCGGTTCGCGCACGGTGTCGGCGTCGCTGCGCGACCGCCGCGTGCCGGGCGCAGCGCGCAAGGCCATCGACGGCGCGCCCGAGCTGGACCTGCGCGGGGGCAATGGCTGGACCCTGTTTGCCATCACGGTGGACGAGCATTTCATCGTGGCCGGCCAGGATTTGCTCATCGCTAACGGCACCAGCAATGCCGCGCTGCAGGGGCTGCGTCCGCAGGAAATCGTCTTGTTTTACAAGGGTAATGTATGAGCGTTCAGGACCATACCCAGCGCGGGGGAGACGACGGCGGCAGCGACCTGGCCGCCATCCAGTTCCGCGCCTTTGCCGCCGCGCTGATCCGCGCCCGGGCCCGGGTGGTGCAGGTGCCCGAGGCCGAGGGCCGGGCGGCGGCGGTCGCCCTCAGCGCCGAGCTGTGCCAGCTGATCGCCCTGCAGAACATGGAAGCCGTGCGCCGCGCTGGCCACCTCGGCAGCGACGTCGAGACCCAGGCGCGGCTGATCAAGGCAGCGCTGGCCGACGAAGTGCTGCTCAATATCGACTGGGCCGGCCGCTCGTACTGGCGCCACGTGCTGGTGGAAGCAACGCTGCTCGGCTCGGCCCAGGCGGGCGAGCAGATGTTCAACAATATCGACCAGCTGCTGAACGATAACGACCCGGCGCGGCGCCCGGTCGCGCGGCTGTACCTCAACCTGCTGGCGCTCGGCTTCCAGGGCCGGTACCGGGGCGCCGACCTGGCGCCGCTGGCCGACTACCGTCGCAGGCTGTTCCAGTTTGCCTACCAGCGCGCGCCGGACCTGGCCGCGCGCGACGCCGTGCTGACCGCGCAGCCGTACGGTTCCACGCTGTCGTACAGCCACCAGCGCCTGCCCAGGCTCAGCCGGCGCGGCACGCTGCTGGCGCTGTCGCTGGTGCTGCTGCTGGCCCTGTCGCAGGGGCTGTGGCTGACTTTGTCGGCGCCCGTGCGCACGGCCTTGGCGGACCGCGAGCCAGTGGCCGGCATGCCCAAGGCGGCGCCATGAAATTCCTGTCCGACAATCTGGTGCTGATCGTGCTGCTGGTGCTGACGGTGCTGGCGCTGGCCTTGCTGGCGGTGGTGGTGAGCGCCGCGCTGCGCGGGGGCGGCGCGGGCGGCAGTGCGGCCGCGCGCAAGGCGCTGCGCATGCTGGGGTCGGAATCGCTGCGCCTGTCGTTCCGGCGCGCCGTCAAGCTGATCGAGGCCAACCTGGCCGTCCGCAGCGAACGCTACAACCTGTCGTGGACGCTGCTGCTGAACGAGGGCGAGGGCGACGCCGTGCCGCTGCTGGCGTCCGGCCTGCCGAGCGCGTTGAGCGCCGAGAGCAGCCTCAGCGCTGCAGCGCAAGGCATCGACTGGCAATTCTTCGACCGGGGCGTGGTGGTGCAGTTGCGCTCCCAGTACCTGGGCGCGCCCGATCCCGACAGCACCGCCAGCAGCGGCGTGTGGGACGATTTTCTGGGCCTGTGCAGCAAGTATCGCCCGCAGCGCCCGTTCGACAGCGTGGTGCTGGCAATACCGTGCGCGGCATTGCTGGCCGCCGACGCGCAGGGCCAGCAGGCGCTCGAGGCGCGCGCCAAGGCCATGCATCGCCGCCTGTGGCTGGCGCAAAACCGGCTGGCAATGCGCTTCCCGGTGCACGTGGTGATCACCGAGTGTGAAAGCGTGCCGGGCTTTGCCACGTTTGGCGCGGCGCTGTCCGAGTCGCAGCGCCGCTCGATGCTGGGCTGGGTGTCGCCGTACGAACTGGTGGCACCGTTCCGCGCGCAGTGGGTCGATACGGCCATGAACCAGGTGGTGGGCGCCGTGGCCGACGGCTGCGCCGAACTGTGCGCACTGGAGCCGGCCGGCGCCGACAGCAGCGCGTATTTCCTGCTGCCCAGCGAAGTGGAGCGGCTGCGCGCGGGGCTGATGCTGTTTTGCCAGGAACTGATGCGTCCCAGCGCCTACCACGAGTCGTTCCTGCTGCGCGGCATCTATCTGACGGGCGACTGCAGCGCCGCGGCGGTGCTGCAGGCCAGCCAGGCCGGCGTCGGCGGGGCGCTGCCGGCATCCGCCGACGGCGCAGTGAGCACCATGGCCCCGCTGCACACGATGACGGCGCTCGTGGCCGATGCTGATGCCGATGCCGATGCCGGCGTGCAGCGTGAGCAGCGCCCGGCGTTTTTGCGCGATATCTTCGAGCGCAAGATTTTTCCAGAAACCGGACTGGTGCGTGCTTCCGCGCAGCGCTTGCGGCGCCCGGCGGCCGGCGCCCTGGTGTACTGGTCGGCCTGGCTGGCGCCCGTCGCCTGGGCGATCGCGCTGGTGGTGGGCGGCTGGCAGCTGCATGGGCGCGCCGGCGAGGTGGTGGCGTACCTGCGGCAGCCGCAGGCTCCGGCCATCGCGCCCGATGCGAAAAAAGATGTGTACGGCGAGCTGTTTTTATCGACGCTCAGGAATGCCGCCGCGCTCGACCGCGCACGCTTCGGTTCGCTCGCCATGCCCGGCTCCTGGTTCGACGGCTTGAATGACCGGTTGCGCAAGCGCGTCGAGCAGCGCTTCGCGCGCGACGCCGTGCCCGCCCTGGACAGCGCCTTGCTGGCCGAGACGGTCCGCCAGACCGGCGCCGAGCGCAATCCGGAAAACGGCCGCCTGATCGAAGGCACGTGCGCCCTGAACCAGCTCTGGCACGAAAGGTCCACGGCGCCGGCCTCCGGCAAGCTGGAACTGAAGGATCTGCCGTCGTACAAACTGATGGCAGGGAGCCTGGACCGGCTGGACAACCTCGACAAGGCGACCTTTGCCATGCAAAGACTGGCGTCGCCCGCGCCGCCTTCCGCGTCAGTGTCGGCGCCGGCGCCGGGCACCGACCTGGCGCTGGCCGTAAGCGTGCTGTTCGGGAAGGAACTGCCCGGCGACCGCGCGCGTGCCGAGGCGCTGTACCGCAAGGCGTGGCAGACGACGTCCAGGTCGGCCACGGCCCAAGCGGCATCGGTGCAGGGCGCGGCGCGCTGTTTCCTGCACGCGACCAGCGGCGTCATGTACCCGCGCCTGTTTGCCGACAGCGACCTGCCGAACAAGGAAAAGGCGGTCAAGGCCGCGTGGACAGGCTTGCGCGACGGCAGCCAGGCCGGTCTGTCGCTACCGGACCAGATCCGCCACTGGGAGGCCCTTGGCGCCGCGCTGGCCGCCCAGCAAGACCATTTCGTGGTGGGCAAGGGCGACTGGATGTTGCGGGAGGAGCCGGACCTGGGCGACGCCCAGACCGCGCTGCTCAAGCGCATCCGCGCAAACAGGTTGCTGGGTGAGCAGGCAGAAAAAGACGTGAAGGAAGTCGCAGAAATAGCGTTCACCGATTTCCGTAACGCATGGCAGCAGGCCACGGCAACATCCCAGGCGCTGGTGGGCGCCGTCCTGACCTGGACCGATAAGGGGTGGGCCATCGCCCCCGAGCGCATTGCGCTGCGCAAGGCCGTGGCCGCGCTGCTGGTGCCGGCGTACATGCGCAATCCCACGCTGGTGGCCTGGCCCGAGCTCCCGGCCGGCGCCGCCCTCCGCTGGGATAAGGAACAGGTGGAGCGCGCCGCTGCGCTGATCGAGGCCCGCAAGACCTTCCAGGCCGAGGTGTACGGTGCGCTGCCGGAAGACTTGCAGCGGCCAGCCGGCCTGCTCGTGGACCGGGCGCTGGCCGCCGCCGCCCGCACCGCGCTGGCGCAGGCGGTGAGCGCGGCGGCGCCCGAAACGCCAAGCGCCGCCAGCGACGCCGAGCGGGCTGCCGTGATGCGCCTGCGTCACTGGCTGGCGGACCTGGGCGCGCGCGACATCGCCGCCGACCTCGATACCTTGCTCACCCGCGACGCCCTGGTGCGCCTGGAACGGCTCGATGCGGTGGTCAACGCGGTGGCGCTGTACGTGCCGCCGCGCGACGCGTCGCTCAGTACCTGGCGCGGAGAGAAGGGGGCGCTGGTCGACGTGTTCGGCGGCGGCGACGCGGGCGCGCTCAACGACTACGTGGCCAAGCAGCAGGAATTCGCCTTCGACGTGACGCGCCAGGCCGAAGCCGTGCTGCTGCAGCTGGGCGCGCCCGCCACGGCCAGCCTGCCGCTGGTGGCGCGCTGGAAAGCGCTGGCGTCCGACGTCCAGCGCTACCAGCTGAAAAGCCCTACCAGCTCGCTGATGGCGCTCGAGCAGTTCATCGTCAACGGCAGCGCCGACATCGACACCGGCAACTGCCTGGAAAAGCTGGCCGGCCGCGCGGCGGTGCGCTCCGGCGGCGGCCTGTTTGCCGAGCGCCTGCACGCGCTGCGCACCGACCTGCTGGCGCGTTGCCGCGAACTGATCGCCGGCGGCCAGCAGCAGCAATGGCAGCGCTTCGCGCAAGCGTATAACCGCGACCTCGGGCGGCGGGCGCCGTTTGCGGCCGTGGCGCTGGCCGGCAACGGCCCGCCCGCCGATCCCGACACCGTGATGGCCGTGATGAAACTGTACGACCAGGCGCGCGCGGCCGGCGCCCTGGCCGAACGCGACCCCGGCCTGCCCGGCGCCAGCGTGGCCGTGCGCGCGGCCGACCAGCAGTTGCGGCGCGTGCGCGACCTGTTCGGCGCGCTGTATCCTGCCGAGGAGGGGCAGGCGGGCGGGGTGGATGTGACGGCGCAGTTCCGCGTCAACGGCGGTGCCGAGCGCGAAGGCAACCAGATCATCGACTGGAATCTCACCATCGGCGGCGGCACGGTGCGCCTGGGCGAGCCGGCGCGCGCGCTGCGCTGGCAGCCCGGCATGCCGGTCGTGCTGTCGCTGCGGCTGGCGCGCGACGGGCCGACCACGCCGAAGCCCGAGGCGGGCCGTCCCTACCTGAGCGTTGCCGAGCGCACCGTGACCTTCCGCTTCGACGACCCGTGGGCGCTGTTTTCGCTGATCGACGCCTGCCGCGCCGGCGATGGCGATGGCGCCGATGCGGCAGCCGGCGACGGCCGGGCGCCGCTGCTGCGCTTTGAATTCCCCGTCATGAACGGCGGCGCGCCGGGCCAGGGACCGGGGACGGCTGCGCGCGCCCGCGTGTTCGTGCGCCTGGCGCTCAGCGCCCCCGGCAAGCGCACGCCGCTGGCGTGGCCGATCCACATTCCCGTCCAGGTGCCCGCCTGGACCGAACAGCCTAAAAATCGCCTATGAACCTGCTTGCCGACTTTCCCGCCGCCACCGCGCAACCGGACCTCGAGTACCTGCTGGCGCCGCTGTCGCCCGACGCCCCCTGCGGCCCGGCGGCCCGCCACGACCCGGTGTTTACCGACATCCGCCTGCTGCGCGAGGAGGACGATCCCGGCCTGCCGATGGGGCAGTGGGAGCGCCCGCTCAAGCACGCCGACTGGGACGGCATCGAACAGCGCTGCACGGCCATGCTCACCGGGCGCTCGAAAGACTTGCAGCTGGCCGCGTGGCTGGCCGAATGCTGGCTGCGCCGCCACGGGCTGGACGGCCTGGCGCGCGGCCTGCGGCTGATCGACGCGCTGCTGCGCCGCTACTGGACGCCGCTGCATCCCGTCATCGACGACGACGGCGATACCGACGCCCGCCTGGCGCCGCTCGAATGGCTGAACCAGTCGCTGAGCGACAGCGTGCGCGTGCACGCCGTGCTGCTGACGCTGGACGACGACAAGGTCGTCCACGTCACGCTGGCCGACTGGGACGGCATGGCGCTCTCGGAACTGGCGCCGGCG
>JBEVMD010000545.1:0-3230 GCA_040508835.1 Duganella sp.
TGCCGGCGCAGGCCGACGGCGCGCCCGCGTGCGAGATCAGCAGCGGCAGGGTGACGGTGTCGCCGCAGCGCACGCTCAAGGCCAGCCACAGCGCGTTCGACAACGATATCGGAATTTTGACGCGCAGCATCAACCGCATGCTGGGCCGGTCGCCGGACGCCCCACTGGCGGTGCCGGTCACCGACCTCGATTACTGACCGTCAGATGTAATTGAACAGCGATAGGCTCGACAGGGATTTGAACGACTTTTGCGCCGCGTCCAGCGTGGTGGACTGCTGGGTGAACAGCGAGATCGCCGCCACGTAATCGACGTCCTGCAGGTCCGACAGCACGGTCGCGTATTGCAGCTTGAGGTCGTCGCCGGCGCCGTCGAGGAAATCAATTTCCTTCAGACGCGACCCCACGGCCGCCTGCACCGACAGGATGTTGTCGGCCGTGTTGTCGATGCTGTTCTGGGCCTGGTTCAGCGCGTTGCTCAGGCTGGCCTGGCCGGCGGGACCGGAACCGGGCGCGCGCAGGGCCTTGACCATGTCCTCGATGGCGGTAAACACCGACTTCTTGGTGCTGGGCTCCACCGAGAACTGGTCGCCATTGGCCGGCGCGCCCTTGATGTCGAACTGCATGCCATCGAATGAGATGTTCTCGCCGCTGGTGTACGGCTGCGGCACGGCTGGCACCGGGGTGGGCGGCACCGGCTGGTTCAGGGTCAGGTCGGTGACGGTGTACGTGGTGACAGCCGGTACGCCGGGCGTGGCGGGCGTGACCTGGAAATCGATCTGATACTTGCTGCCGGTAAGCTTGCTGGGGTCGGAGACCGAACCGGGACTGATGATGCCGGTGCCGCCGCGCTCGTAGTTGCCGGCTGCCGCGCCCGTGGCGAAGCGGCCGTTGCCGGTCAGATTGTTTTCAAACACGGAGCCGCCGGAATCGCTGATAGGCACCTTGCGGGTGGACGCCACCTGCAGCTCGCGCTGGCCCTGGTCGCCGTTGTAGACGATGCCGCTGGCCGACTGCGTGAACGGCAAGGTCGACGTCTTGTAACCGGAAAACACATAGCCGCCCACGCCGTCGGCCGTGTTGGCCTGGCCCAGCAGGTCGGCCAGGCGGCCTTCCAGTTCCACCGCGATCGATTCGCGGTCGGCCTGCGACAGGCTGCCCGCGCCCGCTTTCACGGCCAGTTCCTTGATGTCGGTCATCAGGCTGGTGGAGCTCTGCAGGGCGACCGTTTCCAGCGACAGCAGCCCCTTGGCATTGCTGCGGTTGGTGACCATCTGTTCGTTGATCGCGGCCGACTGCGTCACTTCCAGTGCGCGCGCGCTGGCGATCGGATCGTCGGCGGCCGTCAGGTTCTTGCGGCCGGTCGACAATTGCGCCTGGGTGCGCGTGAGCGACGACTGCAGATTGCTGATCTGGCCGACGCCGACGTCGTAAATGGTTTTGGTGCTGATGCGCATGACCATGATGCTACCTCGTCAAAAAAGCTCAATTGCCAAGGCTGAGCAGGGTATCGAATAACGTGCTGGCGACCTGCATCACCTTGCCGGCCGCCTGATAGGCCTGCTGGTAACGCAGCAGGTTGGCCGCCTCTTCGTCCAGGTTGACGCCGGAGACGCTTTGCTGCGCCTTGGTGGCCTGCACGACAGCCGCATCGGCCGCGTTCATGCTGATCTGCGATTCGCGCGCCTTGTTGCCCACCACGTTGACCACCTGCGCATACGCGCCCTGAAACGTGGCGGTGCCATTGTTCATGATGTTCTTGGTCTGCAAGCCGGCCAGCAAGGCGCCGTTGCGGCTGTCGCCCACGCCGCTGGTGTTGGGGGCAATGGTAAACGTGTCGGCGTTGGCCGGGCTGCCGCTGATGTTGAAGTTGACGCCGCCGAAGCTGATGGCCGCGCCGTCCGTGTACGGCACCGCAGTGCCGGCCGGGTACGTGGTGCTGTTGCCATTGGCGGTGACCGTGACCGGCTGGTTGGCCGGGAAGCCGGACAAGGTGCCGGCCGCCTTGTCGAACGTGAGCGTGACGGGCGCCGTCAGGGCATTGCCGGTCGTCAGGTAATTCTTGTCGATGGTGCCCGGCGTGATCTTGGCGTTGCCCGCATTGGCGATCGGCGCCGTGGTGCTGATCGGCGCGCCCAGCGCGATCTGGGTGGGATCCTTGATCGCCACCGACAGGTCCTTGGCGGCCGCATACGTGGGACGCACCAGGAAGTTGTCGTTTTGCGCCGGGGTGCCGGAAATGCTGTAGGCCACACCGTCTATCACTTGCGGCGCCGTCTGCGGGAACGGGTTGATCTTGGTGATCTGGCCGTCGGAGAGGCGCTTGACGTTGAAGTCGGTGCCGTCGAAATCGACGCTGTAGTCGCTGGCCGTCAGCGCGCCCGCGTCCACCACCGTGCCTTTGACTTCTGCCGTGCTTTGCGGCGCGTTGTGCGAGTTGGGGTTGACGTAGGCCTGGATCGGGTTGAAGAAATTGGTGCCCAGGGCGCCGTTCTGGTCCTGGCCCAGCTGGTGCTGGGCGTTGAAACTGGTGGCAATCGACGCGGCAACCTGGCCCAGCTGGTTTTGAGCGCCCGTCAGCGCCGTGTTACGGAATTCGATCAAGCCACCCAGCTCGCCGCCGGTGATCACCTTGTCGGGCAGCGCAGTGAAACCGCCATTGGGCGCCACGTAGCCCACCGTCATTTTCGACGGGTCGTTGGCGGACGGCTCGCTGCCCAGCGTGAATGACGTGTTGCCCACCACCAGCGGCTGGCCGGTGCCCATTTGCACGGTCAGCATGTTGTTATCGCCAGGCACGACGGTAGTCTTGACCAGCTTGTTCAACTCGGTGATCAGCTGGTCGCGGTGGTCGAGCAGGTCGTTGGGCGCATCCTGGCCGTTGGTCAGGCCGGCGATGGTATTGTTGAGGTCCGCAATCTGGCGCGCATACGAGTTGATCTCGCCCACGCTGGACTTGATCTGGCTGTTGACCCCGTCCGAAATCTCGTTGAGGCGCGCGCTCATCCCCTGGAACCGGGCGGCCAGCGACTCGGACGTGGACAGCATGGCCTGGCGCGACGCTGCCGAGGCCGGATTTGACGTGGCGTTCTGCACGCCGTTGAAGAAATCCTGCATCACGGGCGACAGCCCGGCCGTGGGATCGGCCAGCAGGTTGTCGATCTGGGAAATCTGCGAGTAATAACTGGTCAGCGACGACTGGTTCGATTCGGCGCCGCGCAGCTGGTTGGCCA
>JBEVMD010000556.1:0-5363 GCA_040508835.1 Duganella sp.
GGCAGGCCATGCGATGACGAGCAACGCCGGCCACGCTGCCGAGGCGCGCAAGCAGCGACGCATTCCCTGCCGGGACAGGTTCACAACCCCAGGGGCATTTATTGAAAGCGAACCCAAAAATGAAAGCTGATCAGAAAGTGGATGCGCCGGCAGGCGGCGGCAGTAAAAAGCTGATCATCATCATCGTGGCGCTGGTGCTCGTGCTGGGTGCCGGCGGTGGCGGCGCGGCGTGGTACTTCATGCATGACAAGGGCGATGCGCACGAGGAAGAAGCGCCGTCGAAGAAAAAGAAAAAAGAAAAGAAGGCGGGCCCGCCGGAATACCTGCCGGTCGATCCGTTCACCGTCAACCTGCAGCCGGGTGAGGACGGCGCCGAGCAGTACCTGCAACTGGCGTTCACGCTGGAAGTGGGCAGCGCCGAGGAAAAGGAAAACCTCAAGGTCAACATGGCCAAGGTGCGCAGCCGGGTGTTGCTGCTGTTGTCGAGCAAGAAGGCCGCCGATATCAATACGCCCGAAGGCAAGATGCAGCTGGCCAAGGAAATCGTCGAGCAGACCAGCGAACCGCTGGAGCCGCGCGGCGAAAAGCAGGACGTTGTCGATGTGCTGTTCACCGCGTTCATCATTCAGTAAGTAGAACTATTCAGCAAGGCAGGCAGTCACACCATGGCCGATAATTTTCTTTCGCAGGAAGAAGTCGATGCCCTTTTAAAGGGCGTCAACGGCGACCAGGACGACGCCCAGGCGCAGGAAGACGTCGCGGGCGTCCGCACCTACAACCTGGCCACGCAGGAACGTATCGTCCGCGGTCGCATGCCGACCCTGGAAATCATCAACGAGCGCTTTGCGCGGCTGTTGCGCGTGGGCCTGTTCAACTTCCTGCGCCGCAGCGCCGAGGTGTCGGTGGGCTCGGTGCGGGTCTCCAAGTACAGCGAATTCATCCGCAACCTGGTCGTGCCGACCAACCTGAATCTGGTGCACATGAAGCCGCTGCGCGGCACGGCGCTGATGGTGTTCGATCCGGGCCTGGTGTTCCTGCTGGTGGACAACCTGTTCGGCGGCGACGGCCGGTTCCACACGCGCGTCGAAGGCCGCGACTTTACCCAGACCGAGCAGCGCATCATCCTGCGCATCCTCGACATCGTATTCGAGGCGTACACCAAGTCGTGGGAACCGGTGTATCCGGTCGAGTTCGAATACATCCGGTCCGAAATGAATACCCAGTTCGCCAACATCGCCACCCCGAACGAGGTGGTGGTGGCGTCGACCTTCACGGTGGAGCTCGGTTCGGTATCGGGCCAGATCCACTTCTGCATGCCCTACTCGATGATCGAGCCGATCCGCGATTCGCTCACGTCCAGCCTGCAGGGCGAGGCGCTCGAGGTCGACAAGCGCTGGATCCGCCTGATGACGCAGCAAATCCAGATCGCCGAAGTGGAGCTGGTGGCGTCGCTGGGCACGGCCAAGGTCAATTTCGACGAGATCCTCAATATGCGCGTGGGCGACATCATCCCGCTGCAAATCCCGGAATTCATTTCCGCCACGGTGGACGGCGTGCCCGTCATGGATTGCAGCTACGGCGTGATGAACGGCCAGTACGCGCTCAAGGTCGAAAAACTGCTGGCCAACGCCGACAACCTCAAATAACACATCATGCCGGCGCCCCCGGGGCAGCCGGTGACCGCTACACAGGAGAGTAATATGTCCGACAATCAAGACGACGACCAGAACATGGACGACCCATGGGGCGCGGCCATCGCCGAGCAGGCCGAAGCCGAAGCGGCGGCGCTTGCCGCTCAGCAGGCGCAGCAGGCAGCGTCCGCAGCCGTCTTCAAGGATTTTTCCGGCACGCCCAGCAAGACCGAAACCCATAACGATATCGACTTCATCCTCGATATCCCGGTGCAGCTCACGGTTGAACTGGGCCGCACCAAGATCGCCATCAAGAACCTGCTGCAACTGGCGCAGGGCTCGGTGGTGGAACTGGACGGCATGGCCGGCGAACCGATGGACGTGCTGGTCAACGGCTGCCTGATCGCCCAGGGCGAGGTGGTGGTGGTGAACGACAAGTTCGGTATCCGCCTGACCGACATCATCACGCCGTCCGAACGCATCCGAAAACTGAATAAATGACGCACACCACCGCTGCTTCCCTGATCGTCGCCGCGCTGCTGGCGACCGCTTCCCTGACGCCGGCGGCAGCGCAAACCGCGCCGGCCGCCGACGCGCCCGTGACCTCGGCCGCACCGGCCACTGCCGCCCCGTCCGCCACCGATGCGGCGACGGCCCCGGCAGCGCCGGCAGCCAATGCCACCACCGCGCCCAACCCGGTGCGCCCCGCGCAGCCGCTGGGCGTACCGGCCGCGCCGTACTCGGCGGCGCCGTCCGGCGGCGGCCTGCTGCAAACCACGTTTGCCCTGATGTTCGTGATCGCCCTGCTGGTGGGCGGCGCCTGGGTCTTGAAGCGCTTCGGCCCGCGCGGCTTCGGCGGCGGCAGCAACACGGTCAAGCTGGTGGGCGCGCTCAGCGTGGGCGCGCGCGAGCGCATCCTGGTCGTGGAAGTGGGCGAACAGTGGATCGTGGTGGGCGCCTCGCCCGGCCGCATGAATGCGCTGGCCACCATGCCGCGCCAGGAAACGGTCGACGCGCCGGCCCAGGCCATGGCGGCCCCGGCCAACTTCGCCGACTGGATCAAGCACACCATCGACAAACGTAACGGCAAGCAATGATGGCCCACCCTTACACCCGCATTTCCCCGGCCGCGAAGGCGCTGCTGGCAGGCGCCCTGCTGGCGCTGCCGCTGCTGGCGGCGGCCCAGTCCAGCGTGGGCATTCCTGCCCTGAACGCCACGCCGGCGCCCGGCGGCGGCACCAATTACACGCTGCCGCTGCAGACCATGCTCCTGATGACGGCGCTGAGCTTCATCCCGGCCGCGCTGCTGCTGATGACCTGCTTTACCCGCATCATCATCGTGCTGTCGCTGCTGCGCCAGGCGCTGGGCACGCAGTCGGCGCCGCCGAACCAGGTGATCGTGGGGCTGGCGCTGTTCCTGACCCTGTTCGTGATGGGCCCCACGTTCGACAAGATCTACAGCGAGGCCTATCTGCCGCTGCAGGAAAGCAAGATCAACATGAGCGAGGCGCTCGACCGCGGCGCCGCGCCGCTGAAAACCTTTATGCTCAAGCAGACCCGCGAGGCCGACCTGGCGCTGTTTGCCAAGCTCTCGCGCAGCCCAGCGCTGCAGGGTCCGGAAGACGTATCGCTGCGCATCCTGGTGCCGGCGTTTGTCACCAGCGAACTGAAAACCGCGTTCCAGATCGGCTTTGCCATCTTCATTCCGTTCCTGATCATCGACATGGTGGTGGCGTCGGTGCTGATGGCGATGGGGATGATGATGATGTCGCCGGCCGTGATCTCGCTGCCGTTCAAGCTGATGCTGTTCGTGCTGGTCGACGGCTGGCAATTGCTGCTGGGTTCGCTGGCCCAGAGCTTTTACTAGGGGAACAGCATGACCCCGGAAAGCGTCATGACCCTGGGCCGCCACGCGATGGAGGTCACCCTGATGATCGCCGCGCCGCTGCTGCTGGTGGCCCTGGTGATCGGCCTGATCGTCAGTATCTTCCAGGCCGCCACCCAGATCAACGAATCCACCCTCTCCTTCATTCCCAAGCTGGTGGGGGTGTTCGTGGCGCTGGTGGTGGCCGGTCCGTGGATGCTGTCGATCATGCTCGACTACATGCGCGAAGTGTTCGGCAACATCCCCAACCTGGTCGGCTAGCCGTTTGCCGCACCCCGCATGATCACCATCGCCAGCAGCGACCTGAATCTGTGGATCGCCGGCCTGCTGTGGCCGCTCACGCGCATCCTCGGCATGATCACGGCCGCGCCCATCTTCGGCAACAACGCGGTGCCGGCCCGGGTCAAGGTGATGCTGGGCGTGATGCTGGCCATGATCGTGGCGCCCACCGTGCCGGCTGCGCCGGCCGTCGAACCGCTGTCGTGGGCCGGCTTGCTGATCCTGGCGCAGGAAATGCTGGTAGGCGTGGCGATCGGCTTTTCCATCCGGGTGGTCTTTGCGGCCGTGGAAATGGCGGGCGAGATCGCCAGCCTCACCATGGGCCTGGGCTTTGCCACGTTTTTCGATCCCAACACGCGCGGCCGGTCGTCGGCCATCAGCCAGTTCCTGTCACTGGTGGCCACCATGGCGTTCTTGTCCATCAACGCCCACCTCGTGCTGCTGTCGGTGCTGGTGGAAAGTTTCAGCTCGTTGCCGATCTCGGCCACGCCCATCTACAGCGGCGGCTTCAAGCAGATGGCCGACTGGGGCGCGACAGTGTTCAGCACCGGCGTGCAACTGTCGCTGCCGATCGTGGCCGCGCTCCTGATCACCAACGTGGCGCTGGGCATCCTCACCCGCGCCGCGCCGGCGCTGAACCTGTTCGGCATCGGTTTTCCGATCACGCTGGGCGTGGGCCTGCTGGTGGTGGCCATGACCCTGCCCTACCTGGTGATGCCGATGCAGAACCTGTTCCTCAACGGCATAGAGCGCGCCCGGCTGATGCCGCGCACCTGGTTCGAGCGGGTGCCGCTGGTGGTGCCGGCCCGTCCGGGACAGATCACGGTGCCGGTGCCAGCGCCGCCGCCGTCGCCCACGTCGGTGACCCCATAAACCGTGTGGTGGTTGTCCTGACAACGTTTCTTTCGTAGACTGGCGTCACTGCAACCACCAGTCCCGCCCCATGCCCACCCGCCTGATCCAGTTTGGCGACCGGTCCGTGCGCCTCGACGCCCGCGCCGACCGCCTCGACCCGCGCGACCGCCCGTATGCCCCGCCCGTGGCCTCGCTGCCGCCGCGCTGGCCGACCGACGCGGCCCTGCGCCGCCTGCTGCCCGCGTATGTACGACACGGGCTGGTGCTGGACCAGGGCGGGCAAGGCGCGTGCACCGGCTACGGGCTGGCGGCCGTGGTCAATTTCTTGCTGTGGGCCCGCGACGGCGCCCGCCACCACGGCGTCAGCCCGTTCATGCTGTACGACCTGGCGCGGTTCTACGACGAATGGCCGGGCGAAGAATACGCAGGGTCGAGCTGCCGCGGCGCCATCAAGGGCTGGAACAAGCACGGCAGTTGCGCCGTGCCGCTGTGGCGCCACAGCGTGCACAGCCTCGATGGCGATCCCGCCCTGGCAGACCGCGCCTACCGCCCCGACCCGCGCTGGCCGCAGGACGCCGCCACCCGCCCGCTGGGCGTGTACTACCGCGTGGACAGCACTGCGATCGCCGACATGCAGGCGGCGCTGCACGCCATCGGCGCCCTGTACGTCTCGGCGGCGCTGCACGACGGCTGGTCGCTGGCGCCCGTGCGGG
>JBEVMD010000561.1:0-11742 GCA_040508835.1 Duganella sp.
GTCGACCACGTCGCCTTCGTCCAGGTAGATGATCTGGTCGGTGGTGCCGGCCAGCGCCATGGCGTCGGAGGCAACGAAGTTTTCGCCTTGTCCCAGGCCCACGATCAACGGCGAGCCCTGGCGGGCGGCCACCACGCGGTGCGGTTCTTCGCGGGCGAATACGGCAATGGCGTAGGCGCCCATCAGCCGCTTGACGGCGATCTGCACGGTCTCGAACAGGTCGCCGTTGTACAGGTGGTCGACCAAATGAGCGATGACTTCGGTGTCGGTCTGGCTCTGGAATACGTAGCCGAGCGCGGTCAGTTCGGCGCGCAGCTCGTCGTGGTTTTCAATGATGCCGTTGTGGACCAGCGCAATGCGCGCCAGGTCGCTCGACGGTGAAAAATGCGGGTGGGCGTTGTGCGACGCGGGTGCGCCGTGGGTGGCCCAGCGCGTGTGGGCAATGCCGGTAAAACCTTGCAGGTGCGCTTCGCCGATCTGCTTTTCCAGGTCCGCCACGCGCGAGGTGCTGCGCGAGCGCTGCAACTGGCCATCCACGTGCAGCGCCACGCCGCAGGAATCGTAGCCGCGGTATTCCAGGCGTTTCAGGCCTTCGATCAGGATCGGGGTGATGTTACGTTGCGCTACCGCGCCGACTATGCCGCACATGGGAAACCTCGTGGTTTGGTTGAGAAGCTCATCGTATCGGAGAGTCGATGAAATATGCTTTCCTATTATCGACCATCATGAAACAAAATTTCATCACTGTGATAGCATGAAATATTATTTCATTTAACTGGGGATAATTTTATGGATGACATCGATCGTCGCATCCTCCATGCCATGCAACTTGACGCCTCGCAAACCAACAGCGAGCTGGCGCAGTCCGTGCACGTCTCCGCGCCTACGTGCTTGCGGCGGGTCAAGCACCTCACAGAAACAGGGGTGATCCAGCGCCAGGTGGCCATCATCGATCCGGAAAAGCTCGGTCCCAGCCTGACGGCCATCGTGGAAATTTCGCTCGACGTGCAGGCGGCCGAACGCATGGCGGAATTCGAAGCGCACGTGGCTGACGAGGCGGCAGTGCTGCAATGCTACCGCGTGGCGCCGGGCCCGGATTTCGTGCTGGTCGTGCAGGTGGCCGACATGCCGGCATACCACGCGCTGGCGCACCGGCTGTTTGCCGCGCATGCGAACGTGCGCAACGTGAAAGCGTACTTTTCCACGTTCCGCAGCAAGTTCGAGACGCGGATCTCCGTGTAGGCCCGCCAGTTATACACGGTTATCCCTCGATCATCCACAACAAAACTACAGCCAATCCACAGTCTTTACACCGGTTTATACAAGGCTTTTGCACGGGTTGTACACGCAGTTATCCCTGCGGTTTTCACCAGCCTTTTCACAAGTTAGTCACAAGGATATCCACAGGCCGATTTAGAACCTGGCCGTGAGCGTGACGCGTACATTGCGCGGTTCGCCCCAGAACACGCTGTCGTAAAAGCCCACGTTGCGGTAATACTTTTTATCGGCCAGGTTGGAGACGTTGACCTGCGCCTTGACGTGACGGTTGATGTCGTACGACGCCATGGCGTTGTACAGCGCATAGCCGCTCTGGGCGATGTGTGCGCTGGTGTCGTTGGTGCCAGGCTGGCCGTACCAGGTGATGCCGTATGTCGCGCTCTGGGCCGTCACGCCGCCGCCCACTTTCAAGCCTTGCAGCACGTGGTCGAGACGGTAGGCCGTGGACAGGCGCAGCAGGTGGCGCGGCTGGTCCGGCACCGCGCGCGCACCGTCCACTTCCTTTGCTTGCAGGAAGGTGTAGCCGCCAGTCACATTCCAGGCGCGCGTGACTTCGCCGGACACTTCGAACTCCACGCCCTTGGCAGTAATGCCGTCGCCGTTAGCAATATAGGCCTTGTTGCCGTTTGGGAGGACGAAGCCCGGCGGCACCGACGCATCGAGCACGGCCAGGTTTTTCTTGAGCGTGCGGAACACGGCAGCGGAGGCATTCACGCGCTTGTCGAAGAATTCGCCTTTTACGCCCAGCTCGGCATTGGTGCCCGTTTCGGGATCGAGCAGCTGGTTGTTGCGGTCCCTGGACGACTGCGGATTGAACAACGTGGTGTAGCTGGCGTAGGCGGAGATGTCCTCGCTCAGGTCGAGCACGGCGCCTACGTACGGCGTGAATTCATCGTTGTTCTTGCGCAGGTTGCTGTAGCCGGTAAAAGCGCCGGTGGTGTTCCAGGCAGCATCTTCGGTACGGTAGTTGCTCAGGCGCCCGCCCAGCACCAGCGTGAAGGGGTCGGCAATATTAAAACGTCCCGCCAGGTAGGCGCCGCCCTGGCGCACTTCGCTTTCCGTATGCGATCCGTCGGGCGTAAAAGTCGGCATCGGAATATTGCCGGTCCAGGTGCGGTAGTCGGGGATTGCGGCGTCGTACAGGACGGTCGCTTCGCCGCCCTGGCTATGGCTGATCGTGCGGCCACCATTCCAGCCCGCGATCAGCACGTGACGGCGGCCGAACAGGCTAAACGGGCCGGTGGCATACAGGTCGAGGTTGTCGTCGATATTCTTGCCTTCGCCCCAGACGCCGGTCCACAGGCGCATGCCCGTGCCGGTGGCAGGGTCGGGATAGCCCGCGCCGCCAAACGCGACCGTGGTGTTGTTGCGGCTGTCGGTGCGGGTGTAGCCGAGGTGGGCCTTCCAGCCATTGCCGAAGCGGTGCTCGACGGACGTGAACACGCTTTGCTCCTGGTTGCGCCAGGTGCTCCACGGCGTGGACATGGAAAAATGGCGCGGCAGGTTGGCCAGGCTGCCGTCGGCATTCCAGTAGGGCACGGCGCCCCACGTGGCGCCCGTGGGATTGTTGTGCTGGAAGGTGACGCCGGCCGTCAGCAGCGTGGCGGGCGACAGGTCCGCTTCCACGATGGCCATGCCGACCGTCTTGCGCTCGTGGTACATATCGTAATACGCGTCGCGGTCCTGGTAGGCCAGGGCGGTGCGGCCGCGGATGCTGCCGTCCGTGCTGAGCGGCACGCTCAGGTCGATTTCCGCGCGGCGGTCGTCCCAGCGGGCGCCGATGATGCTGGCGCTGCCTTGCAGCGTGCGGGCAGGGCGCTTGCGCACCAGGTTGATGGTCGCTGACGGATCGCCGGTGCCGCCCATCAGGCCATTGGCGCCGCGCACGATTTCAACGCGGTCGTACAGGATGATGTCCTGCAGCGGCGCATTGCCGCCCATCGCCATGCCGTCCACCTGGATGTTGGTAATCGAAAAGCCGCGCGCGGAATAATTGGTGCGCTCGCTGTCGAACTGGCCGATCGTCACGCCCGGCGATTGCGCCAGTACCTGGTCCAGCCGTACCGCGCCCAGGTCGTCCATGAACTGGCGCGTGATCACGCTCACCGATTGCGGCGTGTCGCGCACTGACATGTCCATGCGGGTGGCCGTGCGCATGGCGCCGGTGGTGTACGAGCCGGTGTTTTCTGTAGCGGTCCCCAAGGCCTGGCCCTGGACAGTCACTTGTTCCAGCTGAACGGGCTGCTCGGGTTTGTCTTCATCGGCCGCAAACGATCGTTGCGGAGCGGCGGCCAGCGCCATGATGACGGCCAGATAGATGGCGGTGGGGCGTAACGGAGCAAGACGAACAGGCATGACAATCCCAATGGTTATATGCGAATGATTCTCATTCTAACATTGGAAAGATGCATTGTATACAATAAGTGGTGAGGTTTACACTGCTTACTCACGGACTTTACAAGGATTGTCCACAAAGTTATACACAAGCTGTTTCTAGCTAAAAAATCATGACCATGCGTTATCCCCGGTTATCCCGCAGTTGCTCAGCGGTTGTTCGCAGGTTGCGCACAGAGTTATGCACATTAACCAGAAGTTGCAGAAAGCTGGAGGCGTTTGAAACGCGCCGTCCGGTACTTTTCCCGACATGGAAGTTACCCACCGGTTTTCCAGCGCTTGCTCACGCGCTATGCACAGGCTTATCCACATCTTATCGATGCGGAAATGGTCATCTGCGCATGCTGGAAGGGATAAGCCGCTGACCGCAAAGCCGTCATCCCCGCGTACGCGAGGATGTATGCTGCGCTTGAATGTCCAGTGGTTCGGACGTTGCATGGATTCCCGCCTGCGCGGGAATGACGGAGCGTAGAGTGGTGAATGACGGGGCAGCGCGGGAATGCTGCGCTTTTACCAGCGCGCCTGCGTGAACGCGCCTGCATGAATGCTGCGCTTACTTCTTGACCTTCACCGGCCGCGTCCAGTTCTCGATCGTCACCTGGCGCGGGCGCGAGACGGTCAGCTTGCCGGCTGGTGCATCCTTGGTCAGCGTGGTGCCGGCGCCGATGGTGGCGCCCTGGCCCACGGTGACGGGGGCAATCAGCTGGCTGTCGCTGCCGATAAACGCGTCGTCCTCGATCACGGTGCGGAACTTGTTGGCGCCGTCGTAATTGCAGGTGATGGCGCCCGCGCCGATGTTTACGCGCGAACCGATGGTGGCGTCGCCAATGTACGCGAGGTGATTGGCCTTGCTGTGGGCGGCAATTTGCCCGTTCTTGATTTCCACGAAGTTACCAATGTGCACGTCTTGCGCCAATACGGTGCCGGGGCGCAGGCGCGCGTACGGGCCGATGATCGACACTTCGCCCACCACCGCTTCCTCGATATGGCAAAACGGCTTGATGGTGGCGCCGGCCAGGATGCGGGCGTTGATCAGGACGTTGTGGGCGCTGACATGCACGCCGTCGCCCAGTTCCACCGTGCCTTCGAACACGCAGCCGACGTCGATGGTGACGTCGCGGCCGCAAATCAGCTTGCCACGGACGTCGATGCGGTCCGGGTCCAGCAGCGTCACGCCCTGTTCCAGCAGGCGGTTGGCGAGATTGCGCTGGTGGATGCGTTCTAGCTGGGCCAGTTGCACCTTGCTGTTCACGCCGGCCACTTCCCACTCTGCTGCCGGCTGTGCCGACACCACTTGCACGCCGTCGGCCACGGCCATGGCAACGATGTCGGTGAGATAGTATTCGCCCTGGGCGTTTTCATTCTTCAGTGCCGCCAGCCATTTTTTGAGGTGCGCGGTCGGCGCCACCATGATGCCGCTGTTGATTTCCTTGATGGCGCGCTCTGCCTCGCTGGCGTCCTTTTGCTCGACGATGCGCACGATGCGACCGCCGGGTCCTCTCTCGCGCACGATGCGGCCCAGACCGGTCGGATCGTCCTGCACCACGGTCAGGATGCCCAGCTTGTCGTTGCCGGCGGCAGCAACCAGCGCCTGCAGCGACGCGGCGGTGGTGAGCGGCACGTCGCCGTACAGGACCAGGGTGGGGGCGTTATCGTCCAGTTCCGGCAGCGCCTGCATCACCGCGTGGCCGGTGCCCAGCTGCGGTTCCTGCAGCGCCGTGGCCACCGGTTCCGGCAACCTGGACAGCAGGTCCAGCACGGCTGCGCCGCCATGTCCGTAAATCACGCATACTTTGCCCACGCGCTGGTCGGCCGAATTGCCAGCCAGACTGCGCGCCGTGTCGAGCACATGCGACAACAGCGGCTTGCCCGCCAATGGATGCAAGACTTTCGGCAGCGCAGATTGCATGCGTTTGCCCATACCAGCGGCGAGGATTACGACGTTCATAGGTGCCAAATAAAGAGAGTGAATTGAATGCAAAAGTCTAACATGCCCACCAGCGCCAGCCAGATGCTGCGCCGCCTTTTCCTGACCGTGCTCATCGCCGGTCTCGCCGCCTGCAGCTCGCTGCGGCTGGCCTATAACAATGGCGACACGCTGCTCTACTGGTGGCTCGACGGCTATGTGGACCTGACGTCCGACCAGAAAGACTGGGTCAAGAAGGATATCGACAAGCTGTTCCAGTGGCACCGCAAGACCCAGCTCGAGGACTACATCCAGGTGCTGCAAACGGGCCAGCGCCAGCTGGCGGGCAATCCCACGTCCGCCGACCTGCTCGGCGATTTCGATGAAATCAAAAAGCGCACCCAGCGCCTGCTGCTGCAGGCCAAGCCGGAACTGGCCGACCTGGCACGCTCGCTGCAACCGGACCAGATCGCCACGCTGGACAAGAAGTTCGCGTCCAACCTCGACGACTTCCGCAAGAAAAACATGAAGGGCGACCGGGAGGCGCAGCAGAAATTCCGCTATAAAAAATCGATGGAGCAGTTCGAGCTGTGGTTCGGCAAATTCAGCAGCGAGCAGGAAGCGCAGATCCGCAAGGCGTCCGACGCCCGTCCGCTCGACAACGAACTGTGGCTGGCCGAACGCCAGCGCCGCCAGGGCGCCATCCTGACCCTGGTGCGCAAGGTGCAGCAGGAAAAGCTGGGCAAGGAAGCAACCATGGCGCTGATCGACACCCTGATCAAGGACAGTTTCAACCGCCTCGACAATTCCGAGCACAAGGCGTTTTTCGATGCCTCCGAAAAAGGCACGGCCGAGCTGATCCTGACCGTGATCCGCATTGCCACGCCGCAGCAGAAAGCCCATGCCCAGCAGCGCATGCAGGGCTGGATCGGCGACTTCCAGGCCCTCAACAAGGACGCCCGCTGACGGCTGCGCTGGCGGCTGGCACAGACGGCTGGGATAGACCCGCATGGTATAGTGTCGCCTGTTGAATCAATGACTTAGAACACAGCCACATGCCTAAAAAGCCTAGCAACAAGCCCGCCAAACCGGCCAAGGTGCCGGTCCATGGTCCCCAGCACAGCAACCAGGTGCGCATCATCGGCGGCCTGTGGAAACGCACGCCGCTGCCGGTGCTCACCGCCCAGGGCCTGCGCCCCACGCCCGACCGCGTCCGCGAGACGGTGTTTAACTGGATCAATCACCAGCGCGACGCCAACTGGGCCGAAGCGCACGTGCTCGACCTGTTTGCCGGCAGCGGCGCGCTCGGCTTCGAAGCGGCCAGCCGTGGCGCGCAGTCGGTGACCATGGTCGACGCTGCCACGCCAGTCGTGCGCCAGCTCGACGAGATCAAGACCAAGCTCAAGGCGGAGAACGTGCAGATCATGCGCGGCGACGCGCTGGTGGTGGCGCAATCGGCCGCAGCCCGGGGCCAGAAATACGACCTGATCTTCCTCGATCCGCCCTACCAGCAGGAGTTCCTGGAGCGCAGCCTGCCACTGTGCGTGCGGCTGCTGAAAGAGGGCGGCCTGGTGTACGCCGAATCGGGCGCGCCGCTGGCATGGCCTGAAGGCGAGACGCCGGACTGGATGGCCGGCTGGGAAGTGATTCGCGCCGACAAGGCGGGCATGGTGTTTTTCCACCTGCTCAAGCTGCAGGCGTAACTGCTAAAATTAAAGGCAGTGTCCGTTTTTGGGGCATAATGCGCGTTCTATAATGGTGCAGTGCAGGGAGACACAATGGTAGTAGCCGTTTATCCAGGAACTTTCGATCCGCTGACCCGTGGTCTCGAAGATCTGGTGCGTCGCGCATCGGGTCTGTTCGACACGCTGGTCGTTGGCGTGGCCGACAGCAAGAACAAGAAACCGTTCTTCTCACTGGACGAGCGCCTCGCCATTGCCAACGAAGTGCTGGGGCACTACCCCAACGTCAAGGTCGAAAGCTTTTCCGGCCTGCTCAAGGATTTTGTGCGCGCCCATGATGCGCGTGTCATCGTGCGCGGCCTGCGGGCCGTGTCCGACTTCGAATACGAGTTCCAGATGGCGGGCATGAACCGCTACCTGCTGCCCGATGTCGAAACCCTGTTCCTGACGCCGTCCGACCAGTACCAGTTTATCTCCGGCACCATCGTGCGCGAGATTGCCGTGCTGGGCGGCGATGTCTCCAAATTTGTATTCCCTTCGGTCGACCGCTGGCTGCAAAAGAAAATTGCCGCCACCAAAGTGGACTAAGCCGACCAAGAAAGAAGTTCTGCCATGGCCTTAATGATTACCGACGACTGTATCAATTGCGACGTGTGCGAGCCCGAGTGCCCGAACGACGCAATCTACATGGGCCCGGAAATTTACGAAATCAACCCGGACAAATGCACCGAATGCGTCGGCCACTTCAATGAGCCGCAATGCCAGCAAGTGTGCCCGGTCAGCTGCATACCGTTCAATCCCGCCTGGCGCGAGACGGAAGAGCAACTGCGCGCCAAGTTCGAGCAGTTGCAGGCCGCCAAGGCCTGATCGACTCCATGCACCGCAGATGCGCGCTCAAGGCGCTGCTGGCCGCCACCGCCATGGCCGCGGGGCTGCCGGCCCTGGCCGAAACGCCTGTCCATTTCGACGACACCGCCACCGTGGGCAACCAGGCGCTGGTGCTCAACGGCGCCGGTGTGCGCACCAAGGTCTTTTTCAGGATCTATGCGATGGGCTTGTACCTGGCTGAAAAGAAAACCACCACGGCCGACGTGCTGGCTGCCACCGGTGCGCGCCGGGTGCTGATCACCATGCTGCGCGACACCAGCATCGAAGACTTCGGCAAGGCGTTTACCGATGGCCTGAAGGCCAACACCGGCAAGGACGAGCGTACCCGGCTGCTGTCGCAGACGATGCAGTTCGGCGCCGTGTTCGGCCAGATCCAGCTGCTGAAAAAAGGCGACCAGATGCAGTTCGACTGGCAGCCGGGCGAGGGCACGCAGTGCTATCTGAACGGGAAGAAGATCGGGGAAGTGATGCCGGACCTGGCGTTTTATAACGCCGTGCTGCGCATCTGGCTCGGCGACAAGCCGGCCGACTACGCCTTGAAGCTGGCGCTCTTGGGCGCAAAATAAAGTGTTACGGCCAGCGTGGCGGCGCGCATGCAGCCGCGCAACAACGGTTGGAACAGCACCAGCAAACCTGCGAACACCATCAGTGCCACCGCCAGTTGCAGTGCAGCGAACAGGGACAACCCTTGCAGAAGTTCGATGAGAGTGGACATGAATGAGCCGTACATTTAGAATCAAGTCCAATATAGTGCAGCGCAACATAAGTAGCCAATTTAGTTCTCCGATAACAATCATGCGATTGGTGAATGGATTGGCGTATGATGAACTCACACCCTCTTCCTGAACCCCACCACCTTTTTACCTGAGCCAACATGAGCTTTTTGACGCTGGACTTGAATTTGTTACGCGTCTTCGACGCCGTGATGACAGAGCAGAATCTGACACGCGCGGCCGGCCATCTGGCCATGACCCAACCTGCGGTATCGAACGCCATCAAGCGCCTGCGCGAAAGCCTGGGCGACGAGCTGCTGATCCGCACCGCGTACGGCGTCAAGCCGACCCCGCGCGCCGAAGCGCTGTGGCCGTCCGTGCGCAGCGCGCTGGCCAGCCTGGAAGCGGCAGTGGCCCCGGAAACCTTTGACGTTTCCGCCGCCCACGCCACGTTCCGCCTGGCCATGGCCGACGCCACGGCCGCCATGTGGCTGCCGTCGCTGATGCGCTCGATCGAACGGGAAGCGCCGGGCGTCAATGTGCGCATGATGCCGCTCACCACGCGCGAACCGCGCCCGATGCTGCTGCGCGGCGATATCGACCTGGCCGTGGGTTTTTTCCCCGGCGTGGCAGCGCAGCTGTCGTACGAGACGGGGTCGCCGATCCGCCACGAGCGCCTGTATTCGGGCCAGTACGTGTGCGTGATGCGGCGCGAGCATCCGCTGGCCAAGGTGGAGCTCAATCTCGACAATTACTGCAAAGCGAATCACCTGCTGGTGAGTTTTTCGGGCCGCGCCCACGGCCTGGTCGACGAAGCGCTGGCCCAGCTGCAGCGCGAACGCCGCATCCTGCTGACCGTGAACCAGTTCTTCACGGCCGGCCGCGTGGTGGCCAATTCGGATCTGATCACGGTGCTGCCGCGCCACCTGATCGCGTCCACCGGCATGACCGATGCGCTGATCTGGAAAGAGCTGCCGTTCCAGCTGCCAGCCGTCCACCTGGACATGCTGTGGCACGAACGCGATGCGCGCAGCCCGGCCCACAAGTGGCTGCGGTTGCACCTGGAAGGGATGAACCAGGGCGCGGCGCGGGCGGCCACGGCGGCCAAGAAGGATGCGGCGGCTTGACGCACCAACGCACGCCGTTTTTACGACGCGCACGTTCTATGGATTCCCGCGCAAGCGGAAAGGACGGACCAAAAGCCAGCGGCTGTAAATCCGTCATCGTCGCGCACGCGGGAATCCATGGACAATACGAGCAGCGCCAGCTCAGACAGTACTCGACCGGTAGCCGATCCTGAACCCGCCCCAGTGCCGGCCTTCGACATAAATCGGCGCCGACAGGTCGTGCATCACTTCTCCCGTATCGCGCTTATACGTCTGCAATAAAAACGGCTGGGTGTTGGCGCCGCAGCGCTTGCCGGTGCGGTCGCTGAAGATGCGCTTGGTGCGGTTGTTGACGATGTCGATGTCGTAATCGCCCGTGAGCGGCTGCGAAAATTTCTTGTTATGGGTCGGGAAATAACCGTTGTTATCGACCGCGCCCGCATACGCCAGCTGCGGCATTGCCGCCAGCAACCCTTCCTGCAAGGACGGCAAGGCCCGGTCGGTGAAATCGTCGAACCGGGTTTTGTGCTTGGGCGGATCGGTGTCGGGGATCGGCGTGTACGTGCGGTCGAACAGCGCTTCGCGCGTGATCTTGCCGGACTTGATGGCCGCTTCGAAAATCCGCCCCACGGCGTGCGCTGCCGTTTGCGCCGCCGCCCGGATCGCATCGTGCGAGGTGGCAATCGACGACGCGCCCAGCGCGCCCGTGATCAGCTCGGCGCGTTCGGCCAGCGCCATGGCCGAGCTGGCTGCGCGCGGCAGTTCGCGCTCGGTGGACAGCAGGCTGTCGCGGATGCTGGCAATCGCTGCGGCAATCTCGTCGGTGGTCACCACGTGTTCGCGCGACGACCGGGCGATCTCGCCGATCTGCTCTTCCGACACGCCCGACGACCGCTCGATATTGCCCAGCAGCCCATGCACGGTTTCCACGTTGCCGGCCGCCTCGCTCACCTTGGTGGCAAGCGCGTTCATGCCGGTGGCGGCCCGTTCGGCCTGCTGATTGATCTCGCGCACCATGGTGCTGATCTCGTCGGTGGCTTCCTTGGTGCGCAGCGCCAGCTGGCGCACCTCACTGGCCACCACGGCAAAGCCACGGCCCTGTTCGCCGGCGCGGGCGGCCTCGATGGCGGCGTTCAGCGCCAGCAGGTTGGTGCGGGCCGAGATTTCGCTGATGGCTTCGGTAAAGCCATAGATTTTGCGGGAATTGATTTGCAGGTCGGTCATGACGGCCGCAGCCGTTTGGGCATCGTGGCGCGCGGTGCGGATCCGCTGCAGGCCGTTGTCGGCCTCGGCGCGGCCGGTAATGGTTTCGCCACGCACCTGGGTGGCGATCTTGGCGGCCTTTTCCGCATTGACGGCAATGCGCTCGGTGGTGGCGGCGTTTTGCGCCGAGCTGTGGGCAATGCCGCCGGCGGTGCCGACGTCAAGCTCGATTTTCTTTTTGACGGACTCGACAAAGTACGACGTTTCCGCCGCGCCGATCATGATGGCGTCGATTTCCTCGCCCACGGTGTGGGCAAACTGGCGCACGCCGCCTTCATCGGTGTTCTGGCGCGCGGCAAACCAGGCAATGGCCGCCCCGGTCAGCGCAGCCGGGGCGGCCGTATAGACCAGTGCGGCGTTGCCACCGGCCGCCAGGTTGAAGACATACGCGAGGCCGGTACCGCCTGCCGTCGCGCCCAGTATCCATAATCCACGTTGCACCAGCTGGTGTTGCAAAGGCTTCATGTGTCCCCCCGACTGTTCTTGTCCACCGGGCGCGCGGTGCAGCTCGC
>JBEVMD010000573.1:0-14202 GCA_040508835.1 Duganella sp.
TCGCCTGGCCGCCAATATCGGCAACGTGGGCAGCGTGGGCACCACCCGCACCACCGCCAGCGCGGTGTGGCGGTGGTGACCGCGTTGCTGCTGACCACGCTGGCGGTGACCATCGTGGCCAGCCTGTTCTGGCAGCAGCAGGTGCAGGTGCGCTCGATGGAAAACCAGCGCCTGCAATTCCAGACGCGCTGGATCGTGCGCGGTTCGCTCAATTTCAGCAAACTGATCTTGTTCACCGATTTTTACAGCCAGGGCGGCGTCACCAGCGCCAACGGCATCTGGTCCAAGCCGCTGGAAGAAACCAGGATCGACGATTACATCGAACGCGAGCAGCGCGAGGAAGAGAATTTCAACGCCACCCTGGCCGGCCAGATCGTGGACGCGCAGTCGCGTTACAATCTTACCAACCTGGCGCCGGGCGGGAAAATCGATGCGCTGGAAGTGGCGGTGCTGCAGCGCCTGCTGACCAACCTGCAGCTGGACCAGACCCTGGCCATGAAAGTGGCCAGCCAGGTCGCCAGCGCGCAGCCGGTCGTGCAGACGCCGGATACGACCGGCACTGGCAAGCCCACGGGCGCGGCGCAGTCGGCCGCGAGCATCGAGCCGATGGGGCTGGTGAGGGTGGAGGATTTGCTGGCGCTGAGCGGCTTTACGCCGCAGGCGGTGGAGCGGTTGCGGGAATTCCTGATCATCCTGCCGCAGGTGGCGCCGCTCGATGTGAACACGGCGCCGGCGGAGCTGCTGGCCGCGCTGTCGCCCAATCTGCCGCTGGCCGATGCGGCCGTGCTGGTCAACAAGCGCAAGCAGGGGTATTTTTACCGCGACAAGGCCGATTACACGAAAGAGCAGCAGTTGCTGGCCGCCAACCGCCAGCCGGCCGGCCGGTACGATGTCCGCAGCAGCTACTTCCTTGTCTACAGCCGGGTGCGGCTGGACCGGGCGGCGCTGGACGCGGTATCGCTGTTACAGCGCGGCAGCAACGGCATGAGCACTGTCGTATGGATACGGGAAAACTAGAATGGCGCATCAACGAAAGCGAGAATTTTGACTACTTTATTTATCCGCTATCCGGCCAAGGCCAGCGTCGACAGCGGCGCGGCGCAGACCTGCCCGTTCGCGCTGGTGGGCGACGGCGGCAACCTGTTGCAGCAAGGCGCTGCGCCGCTGGGCAACCTGGGCGACATGGTGGCTGCCGCGCGCCGCGTCACGCTGCTGCTGGCCGCGTCCGACGTCACCCTGCTGCGCGTCAAAACCCCGCCGCTGTCGCCGGCGCGCCTGAAGGCGGCGCTGCCGTCGCTGGTGGAAGAACACGTGCTGGGCGATCCGGCCGACTGCGTGCTGGCCGCCACCACGGCCGACGCCACCGGCACGCGCACCGTGGCCGTGGTGCAGCGCACGTGGCTGGAAGTACTGGTCAAGGCGCTGATCGCCCAGGGTGCGCACAGCGTGGCGGCCGTGCCGGCGCAGCTGTGCCTGCCGTTCCAGCCGGGCGCCGTGTCGGCCAGCCTGCAGACCAACGACGCCGGCTTCGAACTGACCCTGCGCCGCACCCAGTTCGACGGCCTCGGCCTGACCCTGCCGGCGCAGCCGGAAGCGGCGCTGCACACGCTGCGCGCGCTGGCCGGCGACGAGGCGGTCACGCTGTACCTGCCGGCCGCGCAGCTGGCCCAGTTCGCGCCGCTGCTGGACGCCGTCAACGCCACGGGCCACATCGTCACGCTCGATGAAGACCGCTGGGAGCACTGGGTGGCGTCCGCCCGCGCGGCCGGCCTGGACCTGGCGCCGGCGCTGGGCGCGTCGGGCGCCGCGGCGCGCGAGTGGCGCCGCTGGCGCTGGCCGCTGCGCATTGCCGCGCTGGCGCTGCTGGTCAATGTGGTGGGCATCAACCTCCAGTGGCTGGGCCTCAGGCGCGAAGCGGCCACCGTGCAGCAGGGCATGAACCAGCTGTTCCGGTCCACGTATCCGAACGAGCCGTTCAGCAGCGACCTGGCCGAGCACATGCGCAAGAACGTCGCGCGCGCGCGCGGCAACGACGGCCAGGCGCCGGCCGACGGCTTGCTGGCGCTGGGCGCCGATTTCGGCGCCGCGCTGGGCCAGGTCACGGCCGGGCGGCGCGACGTGGCGGCCAGCGTGGTGGCCAGCCTCGATTACCGGGAACATGCGTTGCAGGTCAAGGTCAAACCCAATACCATCGACGCCGCCGCCATGACGCAGCTGCGCGCGGCATTGCAGGCGCGCCGGCTCGAGCTGTCCGAACCCACGCCCGGCACCTGGCAAATCCGCCGCGCGCCTGCCACCGGCGCCGCCCCCAGGGCGTGACGAAGGCATCCCAATGAACCCGCACCGAGCAAGCAATGAGTAAATTCCAACAGACGATACAAGACTCCCGGGGCCGCGCCGCCGCCTTCTGGCTGGCGCGCACGGAACAGGAGCGCAAGTTCCTGACCGTGGGCGGCCTGGTGCTGGGGCTGGGCCTGTTCTATGGCCTGCTGATCGACCCGGCCCTGAGCGGCCGCGCGCGGCTGGCGGCCGAGTTGCCCAGGATGCGGCAGCAGGCGGCCGAGATGCAGGCGCTGGCGGGCGAGGCCGCTGCGCTGCGCGGCCAGACCACCATTGCGCCGCCGGCCATGACGCGCGAAGCGCTCGACGCCAGCCTGGCCGCGCGCGGCCTGGCGCCGCAGTCGGTGGGCATCACGGGCGAATACGCCAAGGTCCAGCTCAACAACGTGGCGTTTGCCGGCGTGATCGCCTGGCTCGACGCCGTGCGCGTGGAAAGCCGCATCGCGGTGCAGGACGCCAATTTCGTGGCGCAGGACACGGCCGGCATGGTCAACGCCACGCTGACGCTGCGCCAGAGCGCCCCATGATGGCGCCCATCACCTCCCGCACCCAGGACCGTCCGTGAAGCGCGCCCTGCTGTGGTTTGCCACCTGCGCGCTGAGCGTGCTGTTGACGCTGGCCGTGTTCTTCCCCGCCACGTGGCTGGCGACGCTGGTCGAGCAGCGCACGGGCGGGCGTTTGACCCTGGGCGACGCGCAGGGTACGCTGTGGCGCGGGTCGGCGTTTATCGGCGGCGCGGCGGGCCGTAACAGCCCGGTCACGCCGCTGCTGCCGGGCCGCTTCCAGTGGACGGTGTCGCCGCTGGCGCTGGTCGGCATGGTCGATCTGCGGCTGGAAAACCCCGAGGCGCTGGCGCAGCCGGTCACCTTCAAGGGCAGCTGGTCGCACTGGCAACTGAGCCCGTCGGCGCTGCTGCTGCCGGCCGAGGGGCTGGCCGGCCTGGGCGCGCCGCTCAACACGCTGGCGCCCAGCGGCGCCATGCGCCTGTCCTGGACCGGCCTCGAGCTGACGCTGGACCAGCGGCAGATGGCCGTCGACGGCCGCACCACGTTGGAAATGACGGACATGGCGTCGCGCCTGGCGCCCGTCAGTCCGCTGGGCAGTTATGCGCTGGCGCTCGACTGGCGCGGCCAGCAGGCGGCGCTCACCCTGACCTCGGTCAAGGGACCGCTGCTGCTGTCGGGCAGCGGCAATTTGAATCGCGGCCGCCTGAATTTTTCGGGCCAGGCCGAAGCAGCGCAAGGATATGAAGACACCCTGGCCAACCTGCTGACCCTGCTCGGCCAGCGCCGGCCCGGCAGTGACCGCACCATCATCGCTTTAGAGTTCCATTCTTAAAAGTTCAGCCCCATGAAAAAACAGTCCGTGAGCCCAACCCAACTTCCCGCGCTGCGCCGCCCGGCCACCGCTACCGCTGCGATGCTGTGCTGCGCGCTGGCCGCATCGGCGCCGCCCGCCATGACGGTGGCCGCGCTGGCGCTGCTGCCGGGCATGGCCTTGGCCGCCCCGGCCGCCGCTGCCGATGATGCCGCCGCGCTCAATTTCGTCGGCGCCGACATCGAATCGGTGATCAAGGCGGTGGGCCACTACACCAACATCACCTTCGTGATCGACCCGCGCGTGAAGGGGACGCTCACGCTGGTGTCGGAAAAGTCGATCAGCAAGTCGCAGGCGTTCAGCTTGCTGACTTCGGCGCTGCGGCTGCAGGGCTTTGCGGTGGTGAGCGGCGACGGCTACGCCAAGGTGGTGCCGGAAGCGGACGCCAAGCTGCAGTCGTCGCCCACGCAGGTGGGCTCGGCGCCCACCCAGATCAAGGGCGACCAGATCGTCAGCCAGATCTTCCAGCTCAACTACGAGTCGGCCAACAACGTGGTGACCGTGCTGCGCCCGCTGATTTCGCCCAACAACACCATCAACGCCAACCCGGGCAACAATACGGTGGTGATCACCGACTACGCCGATAACCTCAAGCGCCTGGCCAAAATCATTGCCGCGCTCGACGCGCCGGCCAGCGCCGACCTCGACGTGATCCCGGTGCGGTACGCGATCGCCAGCGACCTGGCATCGATGATCAACAAGCTCATGGATGCCAGCGGCGGCACCGGCGCGGCCGGCGGCGCGGGCGGGGAGGCGGGCCGGGTCAACGTGCTGGCCGATCCGCGCACCAACTCGCTGGTGCTGCGGGCGCCGTCGCAGGCGCGCGCCAACCTGGCCAAGTCGCTGATCGCCAAGCTCGACCAGCCGACCCAGGAGCTGGGCAATGTGCACGTGGTGTACCTGAAAAACGCCGAGGCCACCAAGCTGGCGCAAACGCTGCGCTCGCTGGTGTCGGGCGACACGTCCACGCCCAACCAGGCCGGCGGCACCAATGCCACGGGTCAGCAGGGCAATACCGGCAATACCTTCGGCGGCCAGAGCAGCAACACGGGCTCGACGTCGGGTTCCAGTTCCAGCAACACGGGCGGCACCAGCGGCCCCACCAACCCTCTGCTGACCGGCAATAACAACCAGCAGCAACAGGGCGGCGGCGGCCAGGCCGGCTATATCCAGGCCGACGCCACCACCAACACGCTGATCATCACCGCGCCGGAATCGATCTACCGCAACCTGCGCGCCGTGATCGACCAGCTCGACGTGCGGCGCGCCCAGGTGTACATCGAATCGCTGATCGTGGAAGTGTCGTCCGACAAGGCATCCGAATTCGGCGTGCAGTGGCTGGGCGCCACGGGCGACTCCAACAGCAAATACCGGCTGGGCGGCCTGCAGTCGTCGGCCGTGGCCGGCACCAACAACAATATCGGCAACGTGGCGCTGTCGGCGTTGTCGGCCTCGGCCACCAGCACGCCCACCTTGCCCGGAGCGGGCCTGACCGTGGGCCTGTTCAAGCAGGTGGCGGGCGGCCTGGGCCTGGGCGTGCTGGCGCGCTCGCTGGAATCGGACGGCAACGCCAACGTGCTGTCCACGCCCAACATGATCACGCTCGACAACGAGCTGGCCACCATCTCGGTGGGCCAGAACGTGCCGATCCTGACCGGCCAGTTCACCACCACGTCCGGCACCAACAGCAACCCGTTCCAGACCATCGACCGCAAGGAAGTGGGCCTGACCCTGAAGGTGCGGCCGCAGATTTCCGAAGGCGGCACCATCAAGCTGGCGATCTACCACGAGACGTCGAGCGTCGACAAATCCACGCTGACCGCCACGGCCGGCATCACCATCAACAAGCGCGTGATCGAAAACAACGTGGTGGCCGACGACGGCCAGATCATCGTGCTGGGCGGCCTGATCGAGGATACCGAAGGCGACAACGTGGACAAGACGCGCGGCCTGGGCGACATCCCGATCCTGGGCAACCTGTTCAAGTACCAGAGCCGCTCGCGCAAGAAGACCAACCTGATGGTGTTCCTGCGCCCGGTCGTGATCCGCAACAAGGAGCAAAGCACGAGCCTGGCCACCGACCGCTACGATTACATGCGCGGCGCCCAGGAAGCGATCAAACCGCCGGATACCATCCTGGTCAAGGACCTGGGGCAGCCGATGCTGCCGACCCTGCAGAACGGCCAGCTGACGGGCGGCGGCACGGTGGCGCGGCCGGTGCCGCCGGCGCCGGTGCCCCGCGTGCCGGGCCGGGCGGAAAACGTCGAGCCGGCGCAGCCGCAGTGGCAGCAGCAACCGCAACCGCAGCAGCAACAATGACGGGACCGCAATGAACAACCTCCTGCCCTTTGCCTTTGCGCGCGACTACGTGGTGCTGGCGCAACCGAGCGACACGGCCGACAGCACGGTGGACGTGCTGGTGTGCGGCGCCACGGCGCCGGCCGCCATTGCCGAGGTGTCGCGCCGTTTCGGCCGCATCCAGCTCAGGCACCTGACGCGCGCCGACCTCGAGATCGCGATTGCCGGCGCCTACGCGGGCGCGGGCGGCAACGCCTCGGCCGTGGCCGATGAATTCGACGCCGACCTTGACCTCACCAAGCTGCTGCAGGACGTGCCGGCCATCGAGGACCTGCTGGAATCGTCCGACGACGCCCCCGTGATCCGCATGATCAACGCGCTGCTCACGCAGGCGCTGCGCGACGGCGCGTCCGACATCCACATCGAACCGTTCGAGCAGACCTCGGTCGTGCGCTTCCGCGTGGACGGCGCGCTGCGCGACGTGGTGCGCCCGCGCAAGGCGATCCACGGGTCGCTGATCTCGCGCATCAAGATCATGGCCCAGCTCGACATTGCGGAAAAACGCCTGCCGCAGGACGGCCGCATCACGCTGCGCATCGGCGGCAAGCCGGTGGACGTGCGCGTCTCCACCTTGCCCACCGGCCACGGCGAGCGCGCCGTGCTGCGTCTGCTGGACAAGGAAGCGGGCCGCCTCGACCTCAACCACCTGGGCATGAGCGAGACCATGCTGCCCAAATTCGACGCCCTGATCAACCAGCCGCACGGCATCGTGCTGGTGACCGGCCCGACCGGCTCCGGCAAGACCACCACGCTGTACGCGGCACTGTCGCTGCTCAACGCCTCCACCACCAACATCATGACGGTGGAAGACCCGATCGAGTACGACCTGAACGGCGTGGGCCAGACCCAAGTGAATGCCCGCATCGACATGACGTTTGCCAAGGCCCTGCGCGCGATCCTGCGCCAGGACCCGGACGTGATCATGATCGGCGAGATCCGCGACCTGGAAACGGCGCAGATCGCCGTGCAGGCGTCGCTGACCGGTCACCTGGTGCTGGCCACGCTGCACACCAACGACGCTGCCGCCGCCGTCACCCGCCTGCTGGACATGGGCATCGAACCGTTCCTGCTGTCGTCGTCGCTGCTGGGCGTGCTGGCGCAGCGCCTGGTGCGCAAGCTGTGCGGCCAGTGCAAGACCTTCGATGGCCGCCTGTGGCACCCGGTCGGCTGCGAGGCGTGCGGCCATACCGGCTACAACGGCCGCGTGGGCGTGTACGAATTCCTCGAGACGACCGAGCGCATCCGAGCGCAGATCCACAACCGGGCGTCGGAAGCGGACATCAAGACCACGGCGGTCGGCAGCGGCATGGTCACCATGCGCGAGGACGGCGAGCGCTGGCTGGCGGCCGGCATCACTACCCAGGCCGAGCTGCTGCGGGTCACGAAAGACTAAGATGCCAGCATTCCGTTACGAAGCCGTTGACGCCGGCGGCGCCACCAGGAAGGGCGTGCTCAACGCCGACAGCGCGCGGTCGGCGCGCGCCGAGCTGCGCACGCTGGGCCTGGTGCCGCTGGCGGTGGACGCCATCGCGGCCCAGGTCGATGCGGCCGGGGTGGCCAAAAGCCGCGGCTTTGGCGAGCGCCTGTCCGCCACCGAGCTGGCCCTGTTTACGCGCCAGATGGCCAGCCTGCTGGAAGCGGGCCTGCCGCTGGAGCAGGCATTTACCGCGCTGCTGGAACAGGCCGAGCGCGCATACCTGCGCGACCTGATCGCGTCGATCCGGTCCGAGGTGATCGGCGGCGCCGCGCTGTCCGACGCCCTGTCGCGCCACCCGCGCGACTTTGCCGACATCTACCGGGCGCTGGTCGCATCGGGCGAGCAGATCGGCCAATTGTCGCGCGTGCTCTCGCGCCTGGCCGACTATATCGAGCGCCGCAACGCGCTGGTGCAAAAGGTGCGGCTGGCGTTTACGTATCCGGCCATCGTTACCGTGGTGGCGTTTGCCATCGTGATCTTCCTGCTCACGTACGTGGTGCCGCAGATCGTGTCCGTGTTTGCCAACACCAAGCAAAAGCTGCCGCTGCTCACCATCATGATGCTGGCCATTTCCGACTTCGTGCGCAACTACGGCATCGTGGTGGCCATCGCATTGGTGGCGGCCTGGTTCGCGTGGCGGCGGGCGCTGCAAAATCCGGCGCTCAAGCGGCGCTGGCATACCTGGCTGCTGACGGCGCCCCTGTACGGCAAGTTCGAGCGCAGCCTGAACACGGCGCGCTTTGCCAGCACGCTGGCCATTACCACCGGTTCCGGCGTGCCGATCCTGCGCGCGCTGGAAACGAGCCGCGACACGCTGTCCAACGTGGCCATGAAAGAACTGGTGGAAGAAGCGAGCGACGCCGTGCGCGAAGGCGTGAGCCTGGCGCGCGCGCTGTCGGCGCAAAAGCATTTTCCACCGATGCTGGTGCACATGATCCGCGCCGGCGAAATCACGGGCGAGCTGCCGGCCATGCTGGACCGCGCCGCGTCCGCCCAGGAAGCCGATCTCGAACGCCGCACGCTCACCATTGCCGGCCTGCTGGAACCGGCGCTGATCCTGGCCATGGGCGTGGTGGTGCTGCTGATCGTGCTGGCCGTGCTGATGCCTATTATTGAAATCAATCAGCTGGTGCGCTGAACAAGAAAGCCAAGACTATGAAGCGTATGCCGTTAATCGTTACCGTCCTGGCCGTGGCGCTGCTGTCCGCCTCGCTGGCCTACTGGATATTGCAGTTCAACCAGCCGCCGCAGCGCGCCATTGCCGCGCCGCCGCCCAAGCCGCCGGCCGAGCTCAACCTCGACGCCGCCAAGGGCCTGTTCGGCGGCCAGATCACGGTGGCGGCCGCCAGCAACTACCAGCTCAAGGGCGTGGTGGCAGCCGGTGGCAGCGGCCGCGACAGCGCCGCCATCCTGGCCGTGGACAACCAGCCCGCGCAAGCGTACGGCCTGGGCCGCGAAGTGGCGCCCGGCGTCACCGTCAAGGAAGTGCATCCGAAGTTCGTGCTGCTGTCCGAGGGCGGCGCCGTCAAGCGGGTCGACCTGCCCAGCGACGCCGGCGTCTCGAGCACCGCGCCGGCGGCGCCGTCGATCCGGCCGGTCACGCCGCCCGCGCCCACCATGCCGGCGCCGCAGGTGCAGATGGAGCCGGCGCCGGCCATGCAACCGCCGGGCACGGTGCCGCCGGCGGCCGGCCAGCAAAACCCGCGTCCGCCCAACAACCCCAATGCGATTGCTCCCGTTCCCGGTTTCGACCGGCAACAATGACCGGACTTCACCACATGACCGAATATCGTCTCCTGGCCGCAGCAATTTGCTGCGGCTTTTTCTTGTCCGCGTGGTCGCCCGGCGCGGCCGCCCAGGACGGCCCGCCCCCCGCCACCGCGCCAGCAATGGCACCGGTAGTCGTGCCGGCAATCGCCCCGGCAGTGGCGCCAGCCGCTACGCCCTCCGCGGCCCCGGAAATGCAGCCGGCGGCAGCGCATGCCACTGCGCAGGCACAGTTACCCGCATCGGCACCGGCACAGACACCGGCACCGGCACCGGCACCGGCACCGGCACCGGCACCGGCACCGGCACAGGTACCTGCATCCGCACCGGCAATCACAGCGGACCACCGGCGGCCGAAGATCGCGCTGGTGCTGTCCGGCGGCGGCGCGCGCGGCTTTGCCCATATCGGCGTGCTGCGGGCCTTGCAGGAGCTGCGGGTGCCGGTGGACATCGTGGTGGGCACCAGCATGGGTAGCGTGGTCGGTGGCGCCTACGCGGCCGGCAGCTCGGTCGAGCAGCTGGAACTGCTGGTGCGCCGCACCGACTGGGCGGCCGTGGTGGCCGACCGGCCGCCGCGCGACGAACTGGTGTTCCGCCGCCGCGAGGAAGATTTATTGCTGCCGTCGCGCATCGAGCTGGGCGCGCAGTGGGACGGCGTGACGCTGCCGCCGGCCGCCGCCGGCAACGAGGCGCTGGAACTGGCGCTCACGCGCGTGCTGCCCAGCGGCGCGCGCGACAAGCCGGTGAACCTGCTGCAATTGCCGTTCCGCTCGGTCGCATCCGACCTGGTCACGGGAGAACTGGTGGAACTGTCGGCCACGCCGCTGTTCCTGGCCATGCGCGCGTCGCTGGCCGTGCCGGGCGTGTTCGCGCCGGTGCGCATCGACGGCCGCTTGCTGGTCGATGGCGGCCTGGTGCGCAACCTGCCGGTCGACGTGGCGCGCGAGATGGGCGCCGACATCATCATTGCCGTCAACGTGGGCACGCCGCTGGCGCAGGAGAAGGAACTGGTGAGCGCGGTGAGCGTGGCGCAGCAGATGCTGCAAATCCTCACCGAGCAGAACGTCCAGCGTTCATTGAAGGAACTGCGGCCCGGCGACGTGCTGCTGGCGCCGGACCTGGGCGGCATCGGCTTTCTCGACTTCGGCCGCCACGACCGCGCCATGAAGGCGGGCGAAGCGGCCGTGCGCGCCATGAGCGACAAGCTGGTGGGCCTGGCGCTGCCCGAAGCGCAATACGCGGCGTACGAGGTCCAGCGGCTGTCGGCGCCGGTGCCGATCGACCAGCCGATGCGGCTGGCCCGGCTGGACGTGGCGCCCAGCGGCCACATCAACCCGCAGGAACTGGCGGTGCAGTCGGGCCTGAAAGTGGGGCAGATGGTCACCAGCGAACAGGCGCAGCGGGCCGGCAACGCGCTGTTCGGCCGCGGCGACCTGGCCCGCGTGGAAACGGAAATCCGCGACGATGGCGACGCCCGCAGTGTGTTGATCAGGCCGACCGAGGCCGACTGGGCCCGCAGCCGCCTGCGCGTGGGGCTCGAGTTCAGCAGCGACTCGCACGACAACAACACGTTCCAGTTCAAGTTCATGCACGTGCTGTCGTCGATCAACGACTGGGGCGCGGAGCTGCGCACCGTGGCCAGCCTCGGCACCCAGCGCGCGTTTGGCACCCAGTTCTGGCAGCCGCTGGGCGCGGGGTCGCAATGGTATGTGGCGCCGTCGCTGCAGCATGGCATCACCACGCGCGACATGTTCGACAACAGCGGCTACCGCCAGGCCCGCTACGACTACGACGCCCAGAGCGCCACGTTGGCCGTGGGCCGCCAGCTGGGCCGCTGGGGCGACCTGCGTTACAGCGTGTCGCGCCAGCGCGCCAATTACCAGCAGACCATCCCGCACCAGGACCAGATCGTGCGCGACCGCGAAACCGTGCGCGCGCTGTCGTACAGCGTGGACAGCCTGGACACCATAGCCTTCCCCACCCGCGGCCGGCTGTTCAACGTCGAATGGCAGGGCAGCGAAAACAGCGCGGCCAGCGCGGCCGTGGCCACCCAGCAGCGCGTGCAATGGCTGGAGGCCTATCACCTGGACCGCTGGGCCGGCCACGTGTACGGCGAGTGGTCGCGCAACCGGGGCGCCTCGGCGCCGTACACGCTGGGCGGTTTCCTGCGGCTGTCGGGCACCATGCCGGAATCGGTGGCGGGCGCACGCACGGTGCTGGCGCGCGTGGTGACGGCGCGCAGCATTGGCAGCATGCCGGCCGCGCTCGGTGGCGACGTGCGGCTTGGCTTCTCGCTGGAAACGGGCGGCGCCTACAGCGACACCGATACCCTGCACCGCAATACGCTGCGCCAGGCGGCCAGCGCATTCATTTCCGTCGATACGCGGTTCGGCCCGCTGTACTTTGGCGTGGGATCGACCAAGAACGGCAGCAGCAGCGGCTACCTGTTCCTGGGGCCGGTGTGGTAAAGCGGGCTTGACCCGCAACCCAATGCCAGGGTCGTCCGAATACCTCAGGCAGCAGCAGGGGTTGCGGTGCGGCGCAAGGCAGTAAACGCGGCGAACTCCCACGACCGGAAACCGACCAGCAAGGTAAAACCGTCGCGGTCGTTGGGGTTGAGCTTGCGGTCGCCCTGGTGCAGGCGCGCCAGGTCGCCGGCCAGCTGCTGGATGCGGCCCACCAGTTCCTGGGCGCTGGGCAGCGACAGCCGCGCGGGCAGGCACAGCAGGGTTTCGCCGGCGCCGTCGAAGCTGCCGCTGAAATAATCGCTGACCGCGTGGTCGCGGAAGAACTGCTGCACCGGGCCGTCCGGCAGCCAGCGGAAGGCGTTCGAGACGCGCAGCCGGTAGCGGTTCATCGGTTTCAGTTCGATCACGCCAAGGCGGTCCAGCTCGGCCAGCAGCACGATGCATTCCGGCTCGGTGAGGGTATAGGTTTCCAGCACCTGCTCGATGGTCCAGTGGCCGAGGCAGCAGATTGCCATCAGCAGCAAATGGGGCTGGGCCAGCAGCGCTTTTTCCTGGGTGAGCGTGAGCGCGTCGGCCTGCGGCGTGGCGTCGGCCGCGCCGCGCAGCACGTCTTCCATCGGCACGCCGGCCGCCTTGCAGATCTGGGCCAGGCGCGAGAGCGACATGTCCTGCTGGCCAAACATGCGCTTGACGCTCGATTCGCTCATGCCGATGCGTTCGGCCAGCACTTTATAGGTGACACCGGCTGCGCGCATTTGCGTGCGCAGCACCTGCAACAGCAATTCGGGAGAGCTCATGGTCCGCCTGGTGGGAAGTCGAAAGGTATCGTAGCACGCTACCCGGCGTGCCGAGAAGTAGTGCCTGGGACAATCCGCTAGGACCGGGGGATAAACTGGGGGACACTGCCTGCATGGATAGCGAGCCGACGCCAACACCGGCGTCCGCCGCAGATCCAGAGAATTTCAGTTGCGCCGAACCTGCAAGGCCGGACCCGGTATCGGATCCGGCCCCACGCGGTACGGCAGGCGTCGCGCCGACACGCTGCAAGCGTGACTTTTTTCTATTGCTCGTCCGGCTCAGGCTTGAGACTGATCCGCGCCAGCAACTGCCTGGCAGCCTGGCGCTCGGTGGACTGCGGCTTGGCGTGCGGTCCGGCGCCACCGGAGCGCGCCTTGGCGGCCACCGCCACCGGGTTGCGGGGCGGCGGCGATGGCGGCACCCGCGTGGGAGCGACCTGTTTCTTTTGCCGCGTTGCCAGTGCCTTGTTTGCCATCGGTCTGCTCCTTTGCCGTTACAGCACGTAGCGCGACAGGTCCTCGTTGACGGCGAGGGCGTCCAGACGCTCGTTGACGTACGCGGCGTCGATCGTGATCACGCGGCCGCTTTCCTCGCTGGCCGTAAACGACACTTCTTCCAGCAGCTTTTCCATCACCGTGTACAGCCTGCGCGCGCCGATGTTTTCGGTGCGCTCGTTGACGGAAAACGCGATTTCCGCCAGGCGCGTGATGCCTTCCTGCGAAAACTCGACCTTCACGTCTTCGGTGGCCAGCAGCGCTTCGTACTGCTTGGTCAGGCAGGCGTCGGTGCTGGTGAGGATGCGTTCGAAGTCGGCAATCGACAGCGATTCCAGTTCCACCCGGATCGGGAAGCGCCCCTGCAGTTCCGGGATCAGGTCGGACGGCTTGGCCAGGTGGAAGGCGCCCGACGCGATGAACAGGATGTGGTCGGTGCGGATCATGCCGTACTTGGTGTTCACGGTCGTGCCTTCCACCAGCGGCAGCAGGTCGCGCTGCACGCCGGCGCGCGAGACGTCGCCGCCGCCCATTTCGGAACGGGTGGCGATCTTGTCGATCTCGTCCAGGAAAACGATGCCGTTCTGCTCGACGTTCTGGATTGCCTTCTGTTTCATCTCTTCGTCGTTGATGAGCTTAGCGGCTTCCTCGTCGACCAGGAATTTCATCGCTTCGCGGATCTTGACCTTGCGCGCCTTTTTGCGGGCGTTGCCGATACCGGAGAACATCGACTTGATCTGCTCCGTCATTTCTTCCATGCCGGGCGGGGCCATGATTTCCATTTGCGGTGCGGCGTCAGCCACTTCGATCTCGACCTCGCGATCGTCGAGCGACCCTTCGCGCAGGCGCTTGCGGAAAGTCTGGCGCGTGCTGTCGCCTTCCTTGGCTTCGGCGGCGTCTTCGGCATGCGAGCGCACGCGGCGCATTTCGATTTCGCGCGTTTGCTTGATCGCGTATTCGGTCAGGTCGCGGATGATGGTGTCGACATCACGGCCCACGTAGCCGACTTCGGTGAACTTGGTGGCTTCGATCTTGATGAACGGCGCGTTGACCAACTTGGCCAGACGGCGGGCGATCTCGGTCTTGCCCACGCCCGTCGGGCCGATCATCAGAATGTTCTTGG
>JBEVMD010000574.1:0-10857 GCA_040508835.1 Duganella sp.
CGCAAGGCGTGGGGTGCGTGGTGCAGCTAGGGGAGGCGTGGCGCGTGGCCCCGTCGGACGATCTGCAGCAGGCCCTGCGCCAACAGCTGGGGGCGCAGGATGTGATGATCGATTATTGAACCGCTGCCGATGAGCGATCCGCTGCCGCATCGCGGCAGGGGCGCTGGCCGCGTGCCATTCGCGGCCGGCGATGGCAGCGTCGCTTACAGCTGCTCGGTGACGCTGGTGATGGCGTAGCCCTTGTCGTTGATCTGCGCCAGCGGGCCGGCGATATGGTAGCGCGGCAGGTCGTCGCTGTTGTCGTCGAGTTCGACCTTCTGGGCTTCAGGATGCCAGTCGGTATTAATGGCTTCCTCAGGGATAGGTTTTCCTTCAGGTACGGCTAAATAGCTGTGTTTTCCTTCTGCTTCATCTCGGTAATAGATATCGACACGCATGGCATTCTCCTTGGGCAAAAACCCATGGTAGCGGATTTCCTGCGGGGAGGGCGTACTCGTGGTTGCCAGCCCTCGCCGGGTCAGGCGGCAGCGCGGGGCGCGGCGCGCCAGCCCTGCACGATGTCGAACACCTGCTGCGGCGCGATCGCTTCCATGCAGGTGCAGCGCGCCGGATCGGCGCACTGGCCGCAGCCCGCTGCATTGACCAGGTTGTGCGCGCGGATGCCCAGCGCGGCCCAGCGCACCGGATGGATCGGCTCGATGGGCGGGAACAGGCCCACCACGGGGCGGCCCAGCGCGGCGGCCAGGTGCAGCGGCCCGGTGCCGCTGGCGATCAGGCCGTCGCAGCCGCCGATCAGGGCCGTAAAGCCGGCCAGGTCCAGCCGGCCGCACAGGTTTTCCACGTTGGGCAAGGCCAGCAGCGCCTGCGCCTGCTGCGCCAGCAGCTCGCCTTCGGCCGCGCTGCCGGTGACCAGCACCCGCACGTCCGGGAACACGCCCAGCATGCGGGCCAGCGTGGTGAAATGGGCCAGCGGCCATTCGCGGCCGTTGCCGTTCGACTTGGGATGCAGGATCAGGTTGAAGGCGCCGCCGGCCAGCACGGCGTCCGCCGCCGGATCGCGCGGCGTGTCCAGGCCGTACAGCGACACGACCTCGTCGAGCGTGGGGATGTGCTCCACGCCCAGCGGCCGCAGCAGCTGGAAGCTGCGCTGCGCCTCGTGCAGCGGCGCGCTTTCCGCGCTGGTGATGTGGGCCAGACGGTTGCAGGTGGTCCAGTGGTAGAAGCGGCGCATGCTGCCGATCCGACGCTCGATGCCGGCGCGGCGCGCCGCGTGCGCCAGCGGCCGCCGCGGGAACACGAACAGCACGGTGTCGCAGCCGGTCGCGCGCAGGCCGGCCGCCAGGTCGTCGCCCAGCTCCTCGATGGTGACCACGCGGTCCACGTGGCGGCACTGGGCCACGACGGCGGCGGCGTAGCGGCGGCACAGGAACAGGATTTCCGCCTGCGGGTAGAGCTTGCGCAGGTAACCGGCCAGCGGCAGGGTCAGCACCACGTCGCCGATGTTGTCGGTGCGGGTGATCAGGATGCGGCGCGGCGGCTGCGCGTTGCCGCGCACGGCCACGCACAGGCCGATCAGGCAGCACACCATCATCACGTAAAACACCTTGGTCATCATCAGCCAGAACATCACGTCCGTCAGGCCGAAGGCGATGAAGGCGGTGACCAGCACCATGCCGGCCAGCGCCGGTGCGTGCTGGCCGTCGTCGGCGCGGCGCAGCTGGCGGGCAAAATAGATCAGCGGCGCGGCATACATCATCACCAGCACGCTGGCGTCGAGCAGGCCGCCCGTGGCCAGGCAGTGCAGCAGGTCGTTGTGGCTGCTGCTGAAGGTGAGCGCCAGCGACGGCTGCAGGCGGCCCGCGTCCACCAGCGCCTGCAGCGCGGCGTGGAAGCCGTCGCGGCCCACGCCCAGCCACGGGTGATCGGCAAACATCATCAGCGAGGCGCGCCACAGTTCCAGGCGGATGCCCACCGAGTGGGTGACGTCGTGCACGGTGAAGTAGCGCACGACCTCGCCATGGATCACGCCGAGCCGCTGCGCCACGTCCGTGGCCGGCACCAGGTAGGCCAGCACGCACGCGGCTGCCGCCAGCGCGCACACCCCCAGCAGGCGGCGACCGAAGAGGGGCGTGCCATAGATCAGCAGCGGGATCAGCACCAGCGGCAGCGCCACCCAGCTGCCGCGCGCGCTGGACATGACGGACGCGACGATGCCGCAAAGCAAACCCAGCGCGGGCAGCCAGGCCAGCCGGGTGCCGCGCAGGGCGGACAGGCCGCACACGGCCATCAGGCCGCTGGCCAGCGCCAGGTCGCCAAAGGTGATCGGATGGTGGGTGAAGCCGATGGCGCGCGGCAGCTGCCCGCTGGCCACCTGGTACACGGCCATGACGGCCGCCACCACCGTGGCCAGGCACAGCCCGAGCCAGAAATAGCGGATGGGCGGGCGCAGGTAAGCGATCACGCCGATGAAGGCCAGGCCGAACACCAGGCGCGCGGGACCGTCCACAGCGCTGGCGTCGAGCGGCTCGAAGACCATGCGCAGCAGCGACACCAGGAAGTACAGCATGAATGCCAGGACGGGCGCGCGCAGCTCGCCCCAGTAGCGCCGGTAAGCGCGCCAGACCGGCCCGATATTGCGGGCAAAGATGATCAGCACGACCAGTTGTACCAATGCCAGGCCGGCGCTGCTCAGCCCCAGCGCCGCCAGGGAAAACAGCAGGGCAGCGGCCAGGGGACCGCCATTTTCAGTAAGTGGCCGCGACGGGCTGACAGTATTCATCGGTACGACATCGAGCCGCAATGGGCGGTGCAAAAAAGGCGTCCATTATAGCATTCGCGACCGGGCGATTTTGCGCCCGGCCGCGCCTGCCAGCGGCGGGCAGGGCTTAATCCGTCACCGGATAACTGGCGCTGGTGACCACCCCGGCCGGCGTGGTGACCGTGATGTTGAGCGTGCCGTTGCGGATGCCGTTGCTGCAGTTGTTGGCCGAATCCTGGACGGCGTCGCTGGCCAGCAGCACCGTGTACACCCAGGCGCTGGAATCGGCGGCGCCGGTGTTGGCCACCACGGCCGAATCGCTCGACAGCAGGCGGCCGTTGGACACCGTGTAGCGGATGGTGGTGCCCGCCGGCAGCGGGTTGCCGGGACGGTCGAACAGCCAGGCGGGGTCGCCCGGGTGGGCCGACTGCCTGTTGGGCGCGAACACGACCGGGTTGTTGTCGCGGATGGCGAAGCGGAAGCTGCGCGGCACGTTCTGGAACACGGTGCCCGTCACGCACTGGTCGAGCGCCAGGGTGCCGATGGTGGGCGCGTTGTTGACGGCCTGGTCGAGCAGGTCGATAGCGGCCGTGCTGTTCGACAGCACCATCACCAGCGGCTGGCGGATGTGCACGGTATCGCTGCTGCCGCCGGCATTGGCCGCGCGCAGCACGCCGTTGTAGACGCCGTTGCCGGCCGTGTCCCAGGCGCCGTTGCCGTTGGTGTCGATGTACGGCTCGCCGGCCGCACGGACATTGTTGTTCTGCACGAAGGCGTCGTCCACGCCGCCCGCGTTGGCGTCGGTGACGGCGCGGTCGTTGCGGAACGGCTCGCCCAGGTCCGTGTACGGCTCGCTGGCGTCATACTGGTTGTTGCCGTTGGTATCGACAAAACTTTCCTCGCCCAGCGCGTAGGCCAGCACCGTCACGCGGCCGTCGGCCGGGCGCGGGCTGCCCGCGCAGAAGCGCACCGTGCACTCGCCCGGCGTGCCCTTCTGCGTGACCACCGTGCCGTCGGTCAGCGTGGTGGACGTGAGCCCGGTCAGGCACGAGGCGTCGATGCTGCCGCCTTCGGCCGTGAAGCTGACGGCCGTGCCGTCCGGCGCCGGGTTGCGGAAGCGGTCCGTCAGCCGTGCGGCAATGGTGGTGCCGTTGGGCGCTGGGCAGCCGTTGAAGGCGCCGCCCTCGACGTTGCGGATCACGGCAGCCAGCGAGAAGCCGGCCTGCTCCGGCACGCCGGTGGACACCACCAGCTGGTCCGACACGGTGCTGATGCCGCCGGCCACGCTGGCCGCCACCCGCACCGGGGTGTTGACGGTGCCCGAGGCCACCGTGGTCGATACCGTGCCGTCGCTGGCCGTCACCGCGCTGGCCGGGCTGACCGTGACGCCGCCCACGCTGGTGTTGAGCGAGAAGCTGACGGTCTGGCCGCCGATCGGCTTGCCGGCGCCGTCGAGCACCTTGAAGGTGACGGTGGCCGTTTCCTGGCGACCGGCGCCGCCGGTGCCCTTGAGCGCGATGTTCTGCGGCAGCGCGGAGACGAACGTCAGCTGGCCGGCCGCCGGCAGGCGCACCGTGACCGTGCCGCTGGCGGTGAGGCCGGCGCCGTTGTAGGTGGCGCTGGCCGTGATGGCGTCGGCCGTGCCGCAGCCGAGGTCGGTGTACGACGTGCTGGCCACGCCGTTGACGGTGGTGACGGGCGACGTCAGCCGGGCCTTGCCGGCGCTGGCGCACGGCGACGTGAAGCTGACCGACAGCGGCGGCACATACGGCGCGCCGCCATTGAGGACCGTCACCGCCACGCTGGCGGTGCCGCCGGCGGCCAGCGTGGCGGGCGCAATGGCCGGCGCCGCCAGGCTCAGGGTGGGGTAGGCGACCGCGTAGTTGGCGCCGGCCGCGACGGCCGTGCCGTCCACGGTGCTGCTGGCGCTCACGCTGAAGCCGCCGGGGCTGGCGCCGGCGTTGAGCGTCACGCTGGCGCGGCCGCTGGCGTCGGTCAGGGCGGCGCCGTTGGCCGGCGTGAGGGTGGCGCTGCGGTCGTTGCTGACGAACGTTACCAGCGCATTGGCCACCGGGGCGCTGGCCGTGTTGCGCACCACGGCCGTGAGCGTGGCCGGACGGTCGGGCGCCACGCTGGTGGTGGCGGCGCCGCCCGCACCGGTGACGGACAGGGTCAGCGTGGGCGGCGGCACGGGCGGCACGGGGGGATTGGGCGGCGGCAGCGCGACCGTGTAGCTGCTGGTGGCCGTGACGGCCACGCCGTCCACGGTGGCGCGCGCGGTGGCGGTGAAGGCGCCGTTCTGGGTGCCGGCCGGCAGCGCCACCTGGGCCAGGCCCTGGGCGTTGGTGAGCGCCGTGCCCGTGGCGGGCACCAGCGTGGCGGTGGTGTCGGTGGTGGTGAAGCTGACCACCGTGTTGGGCACGGCAGCGCCGGCGGCGTTGCGCAGTGTGGCGGCCAGGCTGCCGGCAGCGGCGGGCGTCACCACGGTGGCAGGCACGCCGTTGATGCTGTTGAGCGCCAGCGCCAGCGAGCTGCTGCCGGCCGCTTGCAGGGCGACATTGTAGTTGACGGCGGCCGTGGCGGTCTTGCCGTCCACCGTGCCCGTCACGGTGACGGTGTAGGCGCCGGCCACGGTGCCCACCGCCAGCGTGATGCGGGCCACGCCGGTGGCGTCGGTGATGGCGGTGCCGGACGCCGGCAGGAACACGCCGGTGCGGTCGCTGGTGGTAAACGTCAGCACGGTGTTGGCGACGGCCACCTTGCTGCCGTTCTCGAATTTTGCCACCAGGATGCCGGGACGGTCGGTGCCGATGCCGGTTGCGGCGTTGCCGGCGGTGTCGGTGAGCGTGAGCGACATGACGGGAGCGATCACGGGCGGCACCACCGGCGGCGTGGTCGTGCTGCAGCCGGGGAGGTTGGGGTCGCGGCCCGGATCGACGGTGGTACAGCCGTTGTCGCCGCCGCCGCCGCACGCGGACAGCAGCAACAGCAACGCTAGCGCCAACCCCAGCGCCAGGGCATTGAACACGGCGTTGCGGTGCGGGGCAGGGGACCTGCGCCAGGGCCGGATGGCAAACATAAACACTCCCGAGTGACGACGATAAACAAGCAAGTTACGTGGTGCCGGCCATGGCCGGCAGCAGGTTGCGCATCAGATTCAGTATGGCGGGACCGAGCAGCACCACCAGCAGGCTGGGAAAAATAAAGAAGATCAGCGGGAACAGCAGCTTGAGCGAAATCTTGGCCGCGTGTTCCTCGGCGCGCTGGCGCCGCTTGGTGCGTAATTGTTCGGACTGCACGCGCAGCGAATCGGCAATGCTGGTGCCGAAGCGGTCGGCCTGGATCAGCATGGTCACCAGCGCATCGACGTCTTCCACGCCGGTGCGCAGCGCCAGGTTGCGCAGCGCTTTTTCCTTGGCGCTGCCGGCGCGCAGCTCCAGCGTGACCAGCTGCATTTCCTCGGCCAGCACCACGCTTTTCAGGCCGATCTCGTTGGCCACGCGCGCCAGCGCCGCATCCATCGCCAGGCCCGCCTCCACGCACACCGTCATCAGGTCCAGCGCATCGGGAAAGCTTTCAAAGATGTCGCGCTGGCGCGTCTTGACCACGTGGTTGAGCAGCAGGTTGGGCAGGTAGTAGCCGATGCCGCCCGCCATTACCAGCCACAGCACCTCCACGCTGCCGCTGGTGACGGCCGCGCGGCTGCTCAGGTACAGGAACACGATCAGCGGCAGCAGCAGCGCCAGGCCGGTCTTGCCGGCGTAAAACAGGCCGGGCGTGGACGGCGTGCGCCAGCCGGCGTTGATGAAGCGCAGCCGCACGGGCGAGCTTTCCCAGCCCTCGGTGGGCACCGACAGCTTGGCCAGCGGCGAGGCCAGGTTGACGATGGCGTCGAGCCAGCGCCCGCGCGCGCCGTGCCCGCGTTCCACCTGGCTGTGTTCCTGCATCGCTTCGAGGCGGTCCTTGATCGGGTTGACGGACAGCAGGCGCAGCGCCAGCACCGCGCCGCCGAAGACGGCTACGAACAGCACCAGCAGGAACAGGATCTGGATCATCGTCATCGGGCGTCCTAGATCCGGATATGGGTAATGCGGCGGATGGCAAACACGCCCACCACCATCAGCGTGCCGGCCACGGCCAGCATCTTGCGCCCGCCCGGATCGGTAAACAGGATCTCGAGCGAACCGGGATTGATCACCGACACCAGTCCGCCCACGGCAAACGGCATCAGGCCCAGCACCCAGGCCGACATGCGGCCCTCGGCCGACATCACCTTGACTTGCCCCAGCAACTTGAGGCGGTCGCGGATGATGGCGCTGATCGACGTCAGCAGATCGGTCAGGTTGCCGCCCGTCTCGCGCTGGATCAGCACGGCGATCACGAAGTAGCGCAGGTCGGTGCTGGGCACGCGCACGGCCAGGTTCATCAGCGCGTCCGGCATCGAGACGCCGAAATTGACTTCGTCGAACACGGCGCGAAACTCCATGCCCACCGGGTCCGGGATCTCCTCGCCCGCCATCTTGAGCGCGGTGGGAAAGGCGTGGCCGGCGCGCATGGCGCGGCCCATCATGTCCAGCGCGTCGGGCAGCAGCGACTCGATGCGGGTGATGCGCAGCCGCTTGGCGCGCTGCGCTTCCAGCACGGGCAGCCAGGCGCACAGCGCGCCCGTGGCCAGGCGGCCGAACCACGGCAGCTGCAGCGACGAACCGATAATGAAGCCGATCAGGAACAGGCCCGCCATCAGCGCGCACAGCTGGGCGGCGTTCATGGCGCGTCCCGTCTGCAGCTGCAGGCGGTCGAGCCGGGCGATGCCGGGTATCCGTTCCAGGAAGCGCTGCACGCCCGCGTCGCGCGAGAGCGTGCGCTGCTTGGTGATCGAGACGGCCAGCTCGGCGCCGCTGTCGCCGATGGCGTTGCGCAGGCGCCGCGCCACGCGTTCGGCCTCGGGTCCGCGCGCGTTGTTCCAGCCGGTGTACACGCCCCACACGCCCAGCGCCACGGCGCAGAACAGCAGGATGACGAACAGGAGCAGGCGCAGGTCCATGGTCAGCGCACCGCCGGGTCGAACACGTTGGCGGTGACGGCGACGCCGAAATTGCGCAGCCGCTCGATGAAGCGCGGGCGGATGCCGCTGGCCGTGTGGTGGCCGATCACGGCGCCGTCGTCGCCCAGGCCGGTCTGCTTGAAGCTGAAGATCTCCTGCATGGTGATGATCTCGCCCTCCATGCCCGTCACTTCCTGGATCGACATCACCTTGCGCTTGCCGTCGGTCATGCGCGAGACCTGCACCACCACGCCCACGGCAGAACTGATCTGCTGGCGCATGGCCTTGGTGGGCAGGTTGGCGGCGGCCATGCTGATCATGTTTTCCAGCCGGGTGAGGGCGTCGCGCGCGGTGTTGGCGTGGATGGTGGCCATCGAGCCTTCGTGGCCCGTGTTCATCGCGCCCAGCATGTCGAGCGCCTCGGCGCCGCGCACCTCGCCCAGGATGATGCGGTCGGGCCGCATGCGCAGCGCGTTGCGCACCAGCGCGCGCTGCGTCACTTCGCCCTTGCCCTCGATATTGGGCGGGCGCGTTTCCAGGCGCACCACGTGCGGCTGCTGCAGCTGCAGTTCGGCCGCGTCTTCCACCGTCACCACGCGCTCGGTGGGACCGATGAAGCCCGAGATCACATTGAGCATGGTGGTCTTGCCCGACCCGGTGCCGCCCGAAATCAGGATGTTGACCTTGGCCTTGCCCAGGCCCTGCAGCACTTCGGCCATGTCGGCCGTCATGCTGCCGTAGGCCACCAGGTCGGCCAGGCGCAGCGGATCGGCGGAAAAGCGCCGGATCGACATGATGGGACCATCGATGGCCAGCGGCGGGATGATGGCGTTCACGCGCGAGCCGTCGGGAAGGCGCGCATCGACCATCGGGCTCGATTCGTCGATGCGGCGGCCCACGCGCGAGACGATCTTGTCGATGATCTTCATCAGGTGGGCGTCGTCGCTGAAGGTGACGTCCGTCAGTTCCAGCTTGCCGCGCCGCTCCACGTAAATCTGGCGGAACGTGTTGACCAGGATGTCGGACACGGTGGGATCTTCCAGCAGCGGCTCGAGCGGGCCAAAGCCCAGCATCTCGTTCTGGATGTCGCGCGTGAGCGTCTTGCGCTCGGCGTCGTTGATGACCACCGCGTCTTCTTCCAGCAGCCGCTCGACCAGGTTGCGCAGCTCCACGCGGATCTGGTCCTGCGTGAGGCGCTGCATGCTTTCCAGGTCCACGCGGTCGAGCAGCTGCGCGTGCAGCCGCTGCTTGAGCTTTTGGTAGGCGCGGTTGTCGATGCCGCCGGGGGCGCGCTGGCCGGAGCCGCGCGCTTCGCCGCTTTCGAGCCGTTCGCGCAGGGAGATGGGAGTGGTGCTCATGGTCGGTTCCGGTTAGCCCTTGCGCGCCATCAGCCGTCCCAGGAAGCCGCCGCCCTGCTGGGCGGGCGCTGCTTCGCCGGTGAGCTTGCGGGCAAAGTCGGCCAGGCCCGTGCTGAGCGGGCTGGCGGGTGAGAGTTTCAATACCGGCACGCCCTGGTTGACCGAGGCGGCCGCCGCGTCGTAGTGGTTGGGGATGGTGATGCCGATCTCGCTGTCGAACGCGCTCTCGAGGTCCTTCAGGCGGATCTCGCCGCCCTTGTCGTGGCGGTTGACGATCAGCTGCACCTTGTCCTTGCCGTATTCGAGCGAGCGGAACACGTTGAGCAGGCGCTTGCCGTCGCGGATGTACGGCAGCGTGGTTTGCAGGATCGGATAGATATGGTCGGCGTGGTCGAGCGCGCGGATCGACACCGCGTCGAGGCTGCGGCCCACGTCGAGCAGCACGAAGTCGTACTGGCGCCGCGCCAGTTTCAGGATGGCGTCGATGTGGTCGGGCTTGACGTCGTTGGCATGGGCCGGATCGGACGGCGCGGCCAGCACGCCGAAATTGGGCGTGATGCTGAGCATGCTGGACGTGAGGAACGACGGATCGAGGCGGTGGATCTGCTGCGCCACGTCGCTCAGTGTGGCCAGCGGCTTGTGGTCGGAGACGAACAGCGAGGCGTCGCCGAACTGCAGGTTCATGTCGATCAGCGCCACCTTCTGCTTGCCGCTGGCGGCCAGCGCGTAACCGAGGTTGGTGGCGATGAACGTGGCGCCGCTGCCGCCCTTGCACGAAATAAAAGCCAGCACCTTGCCGTTGGCCTGGCCGCGCCGCTCGATCTTTTCGCCGATGCGTTCGATGGTGGCAAACAGCGCGGGCGCGTTGACCGGATAGGACAGCACATCGCGGATGCCGGACCGCATGGCGGGCAGCAGGAACTGCGGGCCCTGGTCCTCGGACAGCGCCACGCAAGCGATATTGGGGTGCTGGCCCGAGAAGCGCTCGAGCTGTTCCAGGTCGCCTTCGTCGGCCAGCGGGCGGTCGATGATCATCACGTCCGGCAGCTGGTCGTCCGACAGCGCGCCCAGGCGGATGGCGCCGCCGGCCAGGTGGTTGATCTCGTCGCCGGGTGCGCGCGTGCGCAGCATGCGCATCACTTCTGCCAGGTGGCGTTCGTCGCGGGAGATGACTACGATTTTCACTGGGGTCCCTGTTCGATGATGGTCGGCGTGCGGTGCGGTCAGCGCGAGGTCACGCCGCCGCTGCCGATGGTAAAGCCGCTGCTTTGCTGGTCGGGCGTGGCGAACGAGCGCTGGTAGCTGTCGTAGGCGCTCTTGGCCGCTTGCGCGTCCATGCCGTTGACGGGCGCCGTGTTGCGGCCCGCCTGCGGATCGAGCGTCTGCTGCGCCTTCACCTGGCGCAGGCGGTCGCCGAACTGGCGGTCCAGGCGCGGACTGGTGGCGCAGGCGCCCAGCAGGCCGGCAACGGCCAGCGCGACGGCAATGCGGAAAATGGGGGCGGATGATCGCATGGCGTGGTCTCTCATGGTCCCGGCGGCGTGGCCGGCGTGGCCGTTGCAGGCGGCGTGCCTTCCAGCTTGCCTTCCAGGAAGAACTGCGAGCGCGTGGGCGGCACGTAGTCGTCGGTGGGCAGTTTCTGGTCGGGTGACAGCGGGCGCGCCAGGTGCGGCGTGACGATGAACACCAGCTCGGTG
>JBEVMD010000575.1:0-10720 GCA_040508835.1 Duganella sp.
CATCCGGTGGCGCGCCTTACCATTCATAAATAGCGATAAATAAAATTCGTTTTCATTCCATTTAAAAATTAATTCTGGAAAGCCGTCTATATCACAGTTGAGCGGCATTGGGCAATTAACGATGGTTGAGCCATCTCATTGCCGTCTTATTGACTGACTTCGTTTTAAAAATCACTATAAATCGGCATATCGCTCATTTTGATTAAAGGAGTCATTATCATGAAAAAATTATCCGGAAAAATATTCCCTGCTGACCAATACGGCCAATGCAACCAATGCGGCCAACGTGGCCAGGGAATGATGGAATACGTGATCATCGTCGCCATGATTGCCGTGGCCGCCATTGGCGTCTATTCGGTGTTCGGCCAAACCATCCGCAATCAGACGTCCGGTCTGGCCAATGAATTGGCCGGCAAGCCGGCAGCCGCACAGATCCAGGCGGCAGGCACCACGGCCCAAACCGTCGCCACGCGCGCCAATGCCAAAAAAGGCATGTCGGAATATAACAAGGACAATGATGCGGGAGGCCAATAACGCAAAACGACAAGGCACTGCTTGATACCTTCACCTTCTAATACGAGTCCATCATGTGCGGCCTGCGGCCTTCAGCGCATTTATCTCGGCAGACAACGCGCGAGCGTGGCCAAGCCATGGTATTCACCTTGTTATTCGGCATTGCGACTGCACTGATTACGCTGGTTTTATTTAATAGCAGTACCTTGGCAAATGCTAAAACCCGTCTGCAAAATGCTGCCGACGCCGGTGCCTACAGTGCCGGCGTACTCCAGGCGCGGGATCATAATTTTTCCGCCTATCTCAACCGTGCCATGGTCGCCAATCAGGTGGCCGTGGTGCAAATCGCCAGCCTTCGATCCTATCTGCAGGATGCAGCAGCAACACGCCAGCGGATGGATGGGTTGATACTGAGCATAGAGGCCCTGCTTCCAGTTAACAAACCTGCATGGGATATCGCGGAGACCTTGCCGGTCGCCTCGGCCAACGCGGCTTTCTCAGCCTTTGCCGCGCCAGCCGTCACCGGTCTCGATGCACTGATCAAGGCGTTTGAAGTGGCGCAGGAGGCGCATCACGTCGCGACAGTCATCAACATGGCGCAGGTGGCGGACGAGACCATCAAGCGCAACGATCCACAGGCGCAGCTGACCTCAGGAGAATTCTTTGTCGGTCGCACGGCTTTGCAAGTACATGCCTGGCGCGATGCGACCCGCCAGCATCGTGCCAACGATCCATCCCCAGCCGCCAACCGCTTTGCCGACGTCACCGTCAGCAGCAATTCGACCGATGGCTTTACCCGCAGACGCGCCTCTGCACCGACGGCCTACTGGGCCGGACAGCAAGTCGCACCGTGCAAGCTCCTGCCCAATCACGCGTATTCCAGTACATCTTTTGCGTTTGCCCACGCAGGTGGCAGTTTCCTCGACAGTGACAAAAAACGCTGGCTGTCGCTGGACGCCACGCTGGGCGGGGGCATCGCCAGTTGCACATTCTGGTATCCATGCTGGACCGGCATCTGCTATACCACCACGACGTGGGCCCTGGTGGACGACAATATCGTCGGTGGCTCTGGCGGTGCGGTGGCCGGAAGGAATGGCAGCTACGGTGACAAACAAGGGTACCGCAACAACCCGTCTTCCAGCGATTACTACGGTGACGCATTGATCTCACCATTGACAGTCGTGCCAGCAACGCTGCGCCATCACCAAGGGCCCGGCCCGTCGCTGGACACGGCAGGCGGCCTGCAGAACTACTACCGCGACGCCCGCGCTCCCGCCGTCACGCCAGCAGACCAGACACCCGAGCGCAACGGCGGCGCCTATGCCGTCACCATCGAAGCTGAACGCACGGGGGGCACCGTGCGAACCAGCAGCAAGCTGCTGCCGGGCAGCGATGCCTTGCGGCTCGATAACGGCATGCGCGGCGACACGCTGCGTGCACTGGCGGCCGCGCAATCGTATTTCTATCGCAGCAAAATCGACGGCGTGGGCTTCACGCGTTCCGGTTGGGCGCGCGGGGACAGCAAGACCGAAGTCGCCAACCTGTTCAGCCCATACTGGCAGGCGCGCCTCAGTGATCGCAGTGTGGCAGACCGGAGCGCGTCATGGGCCGCCCAGTAACGCGCCAGACGGCCAGCAAAGCACGCCAGCATGGCCAGGCCATGGTGGAGTTTCTGGCCGCAGCCCTGTTCGTGCTAATACCGCTGTTCATCGCGGTCACTGCGCTGGCCAAGCTGGGCGATGTGCAGCACACCACCACCATGGCTGCGCGCTACGCCGCCTGGGAGCGCACCGTGTGGTACGAACCATCGGCCAACGAGTTCAACACCATGCACAGCGCCAACCAGAAATCGGCTCGGGACATCGACAACGAAGTCGCCATGCGCCTGATCCACGACCGCCAACGTGACGCCGTGATTCGCGCCACCGATCGCAGCGCCACCGCGTTGGATAACGGCAGCGACCCGCTATGGCAAGACCATGCAGGTACGCGCTATCTCGACACGCGCGCGCAAGTGCATGCCCCCATCACTGCCGCCGTGCCGGACACCGATGTCGCCGGTGCCGCCATCGACACGCTGCAACACGTCAGCGTCAAGGGGCTGGTCAATTTTGTGCCGCCGCTGCCGGTCGAATCGCTGGCGGTGGCCGAGGTGTCCATCGACCAGGTGGCGCGCAATAGCGATGCCTACCGGCGCTTATGGAACCGCAACCCATGGCAGGGCATGGCGTTCACCGCCAGCGGCGCGATCCTGTCCAACACCTGGGCCGCCAATGCCCGTAGCGGCACGCACGCCATGGTGAAAAAAATGGTGCCGACCGCCCAGGGCCTGGGGGCGCCGGTCACCGCCGCCAAAGTGGCCATGTTGCCCTGGGACGGCGCCACCGCAACCATCGAGGTCGGCAAGATCAGCGTCGACCAGGTGCCGGCAGACCGGCTCAAATAACCGCCACCAGAGAGGACCATCGTGCCCACCATCCTGCCCCTTTCCCTGTTGACGATCGGCGCCGCACTGACTGGCGCCGGAGCAAGCGCCATTGCCAACAACGCTCCAGCAACCTTCACGCCGGAGATGCTGAACATGCTGCCGCCGCCTGGCCTGTATCGCCTGGAAGTCAGCCAGGGCGTCACCCGCTTTCTGGGCACGCCGATGACGATCAGCGAGCACAAGGATGGTGTCACCGGCACCGCCACGACGATCACTGACAATGGCGACTCCCGCAGGGTCACGACCGCTACTGGCGGGCGCAGTACTACCTGCCGGCGCATGGGGCAGCAGGCAGTGCCCGAGCCCGCGCCATTTTCCGCGCCAGACGCATGTAAGAACCTGTCCGTCACCCTTGACGGCAATACGCTGACCTTTGTGGACCAATGTTCCATCGGTCGCATGACCAGCACCGTGCGCAGACTCAGCGAGACGACCTGGGAAAACACCTTTGACGTCGCCCAGCCGGTCCCCGGTCCGGGAGACGCGTGGGGCCTGCCGGAATTACTGGAAGCCGGGGGCACGCCGGATCAGCGTGAACTGGCCAGGCAACTGCGCCGCCTCAAAATCGAACGCGATGCGCAGGCGGCGGCGGACATATCGAAGGCACGCGCGGCCTTGAACAGCGAGTTGCTGAGCGCGCGTACTGCCGAGGAACGCGCCAGTACAGCCAAGGTAATCAAGAGCATGGACGATATCGACGCCCGCAAGCCCGCCATCCATCGCACCAACAGCGAACGATGGACCCTCGTCAGCCGCCAATGCGGCGCAGGACAACCAGGTCACATCGGCCCGGCTTCGCAACGGTGACCAGGAGAACGCCATGTTACCCCTTGTCCAAATTCTGCTGCTCTTTCTCGGATGCTGCCTGGCCCTGTCGGGCATGGCGCAACCGTGCCCTGCTGCCATCCCGCCCGGCCTGAGCACACTACCTGTCGCCAGCAACATCGCCAGCGCAGGACTGGGGCTTACCATCCGCCAGGTGCAAAGTAAGGAAGACCGCACCACCATCCTGGACCGCACCGAGGGACAATGGCGCGCGGCCGGCCACGCGGTGCGGCGCGACACGACCGCCGGGTGGCAAGTGCTGTCCGCCCTGGGCGGCGACTGCCTGGTGACCCTGCAGCTGGTGGCGCATGGTGGCCAGGGCAGCTTCGGCTACCTGTCGCACGGCAGCAAAGCCGCGTCCGCGTTGAACGGCATGACTCCAGCCAGCCTTGGAGTACCGCTACCGCCCGGCGCCAGGCTCACATCGTCCGTCGCCAGCAATGACGATGGCCGTCGCGGCGTGACGCTGGCGCTGCAGGCAAACATGGCGCCGCCGCAGCTGCGCCAGTTCTTCATGGAGCAGCTGGCCGCCCTAGGCTGGCGCGCCACCCGCGCCCACGAGATCAACATCCAGCAACGCCGCGTCGGCATGACTTTCGTCACGGCCCAACGCGGCAGGCAACACATCAGCATCGTGATCTGGCCCGATGGCCCCAGCCAGATCGTTCTTACTGCCGTGGAGGCGCTATGACACCGCAAGCACAGCGCGGGCAGGCCATGACCGAGTACGTGGTGGTGCTGCTGTTCGTGGTGGTGACGCTGGTGGCTTCCACCCATCCTTCGTCGCCGGTGCGCGACCTGGTTGCGGCCATCAAGGATGCCTGGGCCGCCTATTCCTATGCGATCTCACTGAGTGTATGAGCGATGGCCTCCACCTCCAAGATCATTGCGCGCATGACCCACCCGGCATTGCTGTTGGGGCTGGCGGCGGCCATGGCCGCCGGCGTGGCGCTGCTCGCCTACTTTTATCTGCAACAACGTGAAACCGCCATCAAGAGCGAGCTCGCTGCCCGCTCGCACACCAAGATGCCTGCCACCGTGCGCGTGGTGGTGCCCAAGCAGGACGCCAAGGCCGGCACGCTCTTGAACGGCAACCACTTCGTGGCACGTCCTGTCGAGGACGATCTGGTGTATCCGGACACGCTGCTGGCCGATGACTTCTCTTCGATGGAAGGCTTGCGCCTGGCGCGGCCCGTGCTGCGCGGACGTCCGGTACAGCTGACCGACCTGCAACAGCCGGAAGTGGGCGACGTGGCAGCAGTGGTACCGCCGGGCCGGCGTGCGATGACCATCGATATCGACAACCTGAACTCGATTGCCCACACGCTGCGGCCGCACCACCGCATCGATATATTTTTGATGTCGAAAGCGGCCCGGCCGCGTCACGATGGCGCCCCGGTGGACGAAAAGACGCTGGAGCAGGCCACACTATTCATGCAAGACATGGTGGTACTGGCCACCGGCCGCGAATTCCAGGATGTGAACCTTACGCCCGAGCAGCGAGCCAACAAGATGGTGCGCCCGGGCGACGTGGAGGGAGCGGAGGCTGCGCAGCGCCAGTTCGATTCGATCACGCTGCTGGTCACGCCGCGCGAGGCAGCCAAGCTGATGGTTGGCCAGCGACTGGGCAGCTTCCGCGTGGTCCTGCGCGGCAAACTGGACCGCGAAGCGCTGGCGCTGGCGCCGTTGCGCGGCGCCCACCTGATGCCGCCCGATCGGGGGCGCGACAGCGGTATCGAATTCATCGTGGGCGGTGCGCGCAGCGGCATGCTGGCGCCCGTGGCATTGCCACCGGCGCTGCTACCAACGGTACCCAATGCGCCCAGTGGGTCCACGACGACGCCCCGGCAATCCGGCACCCCTGCCCCGCAGCCCATCCCGGCGCTGCGAGACACCACCCAAAGCAGGCCCTGACATGATTACCTTCCGCATCCTGCTACTGGTCTTGAGCGCATTGCTGTCGATACCAGCCTGGGCGCACGCAGCCAGAACGTCCGCTCCTGCACCCATGCTCGATTACCGCGCCACCGAACCTCTGACGCTGGCCGTCGGCGACATCCGCCTGCTGCCCGTGAACGGCAAGATCGTGCGCCTGGCGCTGGGCAGCGGCAACCTGCTCAGCACCACCACGGTCGATGGCAAGCTGCTCCTGATCGCGGAACAGGTTGGCACCACCAGCCTGCTGGTATGGACCAATAGCACCGTGCACAGCTACCGCGTGCAAATCGTGCAGCGCGATCTGGCCGAGGTGCGCGCCAAAGTCGATGCGCTCACGCGCGGCATGGACGGCGTGCAGGTAGAGCAACTGGGCGCCGAGCTGGTCTTGAGTGGCGTGGCCCACAAGGACGTGCTGCAACGGTTAACCATCGCCCTGGCCGGCACACCGAACCTAGTATTCAATGTACGCGAAGACCAGGGCACGTCGCATACGCGGTCGGTGCTGTTTCGCTTGCACTTTGTGGAAGTGAAGCGCGCGCTGCTAGAACAGATCGGTATCAACTGGGCCAAGAATGCCAACGGCCCCGTGCTGGGCCTGACAGGCGTGGCCCGGTCGACCGGCGTGTACAAGGACGGCCGTGAGCGCGAGTACAGCGACGATCTGCTGGTGGCTGCGCCGCCATTCCGCCAGTACGGCGGCGCGCGCGACGGCGCCTTCCTCGGCCTGGCCACCACCATTACCTCGCGCCTGAACCTCGGCATTTCCAACGGCGACGTGCGGCTGCTGGCTTCGCCCGAACTGACTGCCAAGAGCGGCGGTAAGGCGCGCCTGCAGGTGGGCGGTGAAGTGCCGATACCGCTGGCCGGCGCGTTCGGTTCCACAAGCGTTGAATTCAAACCGTACGGCATCATCCTGGGCATCGAGCCGCAGATCGATGCCGCTGACATTATCACCGCCAAAATTTCCACCGAGCTATCGCAGATCGACCCGGCGGTGACGGTGGCGGGCATCCCCGGCTTTGTTACGCGCAGTACGGCTACAGAGGTCAGCCTGAAAGCCGGCGAGATGATCGCCCTGTCGGGGCTGGTGAACAGCGAGATGTCTACCGCCATCGACCGCGTGCCGGCCATCAGCCGCATTCCCATCCTGGGGCGGCTGTTCCGCTCCGACGACTTCCGCACCAGCCGCACCGAGCTGGTGGTGCTGCTGGAGCCGGAAATCATCGGGCCAGGCGACGGCCTGGCGCAGCAGCTGCGCCAGCGCGGCGAGGCGCATATCGGCGAGTTCAACAGCAAAGTCGAGCAACTGCGCCAGGACCATCCACCGTATCCCGATCGAACGACGTCGGCGCAGCCAGCGACGCCACCGCAGCCGTGAAGGAGCCATCATGCCCCCCATCATCTGCATCGAGGTCGCCCGGCGCGGCGCACCGGTTGGCCAGGGTACCAGTCCCGGCCCACACTGCTTTGTCGGCAAGGACGAAGGCAGCGTAGTGCCGCTGTCGGGATGGCGCATCGGCCGCCGCCAGCTGGCATTTACCTGGCGCGACGACGGCCTGCACCTGATGGACGCCGGCGGCATGGCGCCGGTGCGCGTCAACGGCAACGAGGTGCGGCAGTACGGTCCGCTGGCCGTCAACGACGAAATCGCGCTGGGCGACTACACGGTTCGGGCCAGGGTGCGGGCCGAACCGGCCGAGGCACTGCCGATGACCGATAGCGCGCCAGCAGCAGTCGGTGCGGCATTAGCCCCCGCCGCCGACCCGGCCCCGGTGCTCGGTGCGCTGGAAAATCCCGACGGCATGATGCTGCGCGCCGCGCTGCACCGCAAGCTGATCGCCGCCATGGACCTGCGCCGGGTGAATGTGGCGCGCATGGCCGATGCCGAACTGCGGGCAGCGGTACAAAAGCTGATCGAGGAATTGATCGATACCGACCACACATTCGGTCCACTGCGCGTGCTGCGCGACCAGCTGCGCGACGTGGTGCTCAACGAGATCGTGGGCCTGGGCCCGCTCGAAGCGCTGCTGGCCGACGAACAGGTCAGCGAAATCATGGTCAATCGCCACAACGATATTTTTATCGAACGTGAAGGTGTGCTGAGTCGCTCGCACATCTCGTTTTCCAACGATGCGGCAGTGCTGGCTGCGATTGAGCGCATCGTGTCGCCGCTGGGCCGGCGCATCGACGAAAGCTCACCCATGGTCGACGCGCGGTTAAAGGACGGCTCGCGCGTCAACGCCGTGATCGCGCCGCTGGCCATCAAGGGACCGAGCCTGACTATCCGCAAATTTTCCCGCCGCAAGCTGGGAGCTGACGACCTGCTGCGCTTTGGCGCGCTCAACGACGCGATGGTGGGGTTTCTGCGGGTGGCAGTGCGGATGCGCGCCAATATCGTGGTGTCCGGCGGCACCGGATCGGGCAAGACCACGTTGCTCAATGTGCTCTCCAATTTCATCCCCGATAACGAGCGCATCGTCACCGTCGAGGACGCCGCCGAGCTGCAGCTGAGCCAGCCCAACCTGGTGGCGCTGGAGGCGCGCCCACCGAATATCGAGGGACGCGGCGCCGTTACCATCCGCGACCTGGTGCGCAACTGCCTGCGCATGCGGCCCGACCGCATCATCGTCGGCGAATGCCGCGGCGGCGAAGCGCTCGATATGCTGCAGGCCATGAACACCGGCCACGATGGCTCGCTGACCACCGCCCACGCCAACAGCCCGCGCGACTGCCTGTCGCGCCTGGAAGTCATGACGCTGATGAGCGGACTCGATATTCCGATACAGGCGATCCGCGAACAGATCGCCTCGGCCGTCGATGTGATCGTGCAGCAGACGCGGTTTTCCTGCGGCACCCGCAAGGTTACCCACATCAGCGAAATCAGCGGCATGGAAGGTAATCTGATCCAGCTGCAGGATATCTTCCGCTTTGAGCAGGAAGGCTTTGGCGCCGACGGCAAGGTGCGCGGCAGCTTTGTTCCCACCGGCCACGTCCCGGACTTTTACCAGGACCTCATCAAGCGCGGCCTGCCAGTGGATACCACGATCTTCGGCACCATGACGCTACCGGGACGGGGAGCCTGATATGACTGCGATTTCCACCCCGGTGCTGGTCGGCGCGATCTTTCTCGCCGTGCTGTTACTGCTGTGGCTATTCCTGTACTTCGGCAGCCGGGCGCTGTCGCACCATCAGCAGCGGTTGGCCAACACCGCCCAGAGCGACCTCGCCGGCATGTTCATTTTTACCGATGCCGAGCGTATTTTCGCGCTCAACCTAGCGCTGGCGGCGGCAGCGCCCATCGTGGTCTGGTGCGTGAGCGGCAACCTACTGCTCGCCCTGCTGGCTGCCGCGCTGCCGATGGCCGCACCGCATCTGCTGTTGCGCATGATCAGCCGGCGCCGGCTGCGACGCTTCGAGCATCAGTTGCCTGATGCCCTGCTGATGATGGCCGGCTCGCTGCGCGCCGGTGCCAGCCTGGGCATGGCACTGGACGCGGTAGCCGCCGAGTCCGCGCCACCGGTATCGCAAGAATTCGAACTGTTGCAGCGCGAACTGCGCCTGGGCGCCGACTTTGCCGTGGCCTTGGGCGCGTTGGAGCACCGCGTGCCGTTGCCGGACCTTACCTTGGTGACGTCCGCCATGGCGCTGTCGCGCGAGGTGGGCGCCAACCTGGCCGAAACGCTGGAGTCGCTGGCCAAAACGCTGCGCGCACGCCTGCAAATGGAAGGCAAGATCCGCAGCCTGACGGCGCAGGGCAAGATGCAGGGACTGGTGATGAGCGCCCTGCCGCTGCTGCTGATCCTGGTGCTCAACGTGATGGAACCGGAAGCGATGGCGCCGCTGTTCTACGCATGGTATGGCTGGGTAACCATGGCCGTGATCGTGTGCACGGTGGGGGTGGGCTACCACTTTATTCGCAAAATCACCGCGATTGATGTGTGATCATGGAACTCATCGTCCTTTCTTTGCTAATCGGCCTGGCATTCGCGCTGTGTGTGGCGGCGCTGGTGCACGGCGCCGTACGCCTGAAACGCCAGGTGCCGGAAGAGGACCGCGTCTATCTCGATCCGCTGCCACGTCCGCTGCGCCTGCTGTGGCCCCTGATCCGCCTGCTCGACTACCACCTGGGCCGCCTGTTACCGCGCACCCTGCTCCAGGGCCCGAGCGAGATGCTGCGCCTGTCCGGCCTACTGTACCTGATGAGCGCAACGCAATTTATGGCGCTGTGCCTGGCAAGCATGCTGGGGTTTGCAGCGCTGGCGGCAAGCGTGCTGGCCGCCGCCAGCCTGTTCAACTGGACAGCCGTGCTGCTGGTGGCCACGCTCGGCTTCGTGTATCCGCGCTTGTGGCTCAAGGAGGCGCTGAAAAAACGCCGCAAGCTGATCATCAGGGCGCTGCCGACCTATCTCGATTTTCTCACCATGTCGGTAGAGGCCGGACTGAACATGGCCGGAGCGATCAGCCAGGCGGTAGCGAAGGGGCCGGCTGGCCCGCTCAAAAGCGAGTTTGCCTTCGTGTTGCGCGACCTGCGCGCCGGCCTTACGCGTGCCGAGGCGTTGCGGCGCATGGAAGAGCGCTTACGCCTGCCGCAAGTGTCCAGTTTTGTCAGCGCCGTGATCCAGGCCGAACGCATGGGCGCCAGCCTGGGCGCAACCTTCCGCGCTCAGGCTGAACAACGCCGCGCCGAACGTTTCCAGCGTGCCGAGCAGTTGGCGATGGAAGCCCCGGTCAAACTGATCTTTCCGCTGGTAGCGTTCATTTTCCCGGTCACCTTCCTGGTACTGATCTTCCCGATTGCGATGAAGTTCCTGCAATCGGGCGTGAATTTTTAAGGCGTGGCGATGGGCATCCTGCGCTTTCACTCCCTCCACGGCGAACAACTGCTTGAGGTCGTCGTGGCCGCTACCATCGCCACGCGGCTGCGCGGTTTATTGGCGCGCCCGCCTTTACGGCCCG
>JBEVMD010000584.1:0-9560 GCA_040508835.1 Duganella sp.
TGCAGGCCAAATATGGCGTGCTGCGCGGCTACGAAGCCACGTTCGATGGCAGCCGCCAGGGCCAGGCGCTCGACGTGATGATCTTTGTGGGGCAAGCGCCGGGCAGGTTCCCGGTCGTGCTCAATATCTATACGCAACAGGGCAAGATAAGCAGCCTGGTCGAGCACCGCCGCCGCAGCTGGACCAAGATCAGGTACTTGTGAGCGCCACGCCATGGCTACCGGCCCACGATTCCACGCTGCATGGCTGGCGGCGCTGGCGCTGACTATGGCGCCGGGTCACGCGAGCGAAGCGATGCGGTATCGCGATCCGCAAGGGATCGACATCATCCGCAATCGCGCCTCCGCCGCGCCACCGGCCACGCCAACATCGGCCCCCCCACGGTCGGCGGTGGAGCCCGCCCGGTTCCAGATTCCGACGCAGGAGCAGCAGGCGCGCGACCGCGACCGCCTGGCCATCCTGCGCCAGGAACTGGCCACCGAGCTCAACGCACTCGCATCCCAGCAGCACCAGGCGCGCAGTACGGATCCCGAGCAGGCACGGCGCATGGGCGCGCAACAGCACCGCCACCAGCAGAATATCCGCGATCTAAATGCGGAGATCGAGCGAGCCTCGGCACGGCAAAAAGCTGTCGAAATTTTCGATAATAGGCCCTAAATTTTTTCGTTTTAATTTTTCGCCGTCTTCACACATACTTCGTTTCAGCAGCGCAGAACACCGCGAAACAACATCAACCCACATCGAATTTATCGAACATCTCAGGAGAAAATATTATGCCAACCGCCATCGCCCAACCCGGTCAAACCCTGCTGAACCCAGCCAACCACGCGCTGATCATGATCGATCACCAGTCGCAGATGGCGTTTGCCACCAAGTCGATCGACATGGTTCAACTGCGTAACAACGTGGCGCTGGTGGCCAAGGCGGCCAAGGAATTCGCGGTGCCAACCATCCTGACCACGGTCGCTGAAAAATCGTTCTCGGGTCCGATCTTCAACGAGATCAAGGAAGTGTTCCCGAACGAGGTTGCGATCGACCGCACCAGCATGAACACCTGGGAAGACCCGCGCATCGCCGAGCGCGTCAACGCCATCGGCAAGGAAAAAATCGTGCTGGCCGGCCTGTGGACGTCGGTGTGCATCGTCGGTCCGGCACTGTCCGCGCTGGACCAGGGTTTCGAGGTGTATGTGATTACCGACGCCAGCGGCGACGTCTCCGATGAAGCGCACGAGCGCGCCGTCCAGCGCATGGTGCAGCTGGGCGCCCGTCCCATGACGTCGCTGCAGTACCTGCTGGAACTGCAACGCGACTGGGCCCGTGGCGAGACCTACGATGAAACCGTGAAAACCTCGATCGCCAATGGCGGCGGCTACGGCCTGGGCCTGATCTACGCCAAGACCATGTTCAACGCCACCGAAGGCCACTGATCGGGCAACGACCGCCGCGTCAGGCGCGCATCTGCGCCTCGATGCGGCGGTCCGGCAGAAACCAGACCACGGCGCACGCGATGTACAGCGCATACGCCGCGCACACGTGCACGTAGGCCAGCGGAATTGCCACCAGGTACAGCACCACCGAGACCGCACCCTTGTATTCCTTGCCGACCGCGTTGGCCAGGATGTGGTTGTTGGGATTGCACGCGATCAGGCACTTTTCCAGGATGTAGTAGGCCACGGCCGCAAAGAACAGCACCACGCCGTACAGCGCCACCGGCAGCGGCGCCATCACGTTCTCGCCCACCCAGGTGGTGGTAAATGGAATCAACGATAGCCAGAACAGCAAATGCAGGTTGGCCCACAGCACCTTGCCGTTGACCTTAGCCGAGGCGTTGAGCATGTGGTGGTGGTTGTTCCAGTAAATGCCCACGTACACAAAACTGAGCACATAGCCGAGAAACACCGGCGCCAGCGCCTCGAGCGCCGCCAGCGTGGGACCGTGCGGCACCTTCAGTTCCAGCACCATGATGGTGATGATGATCGCGATCACGCCGTCGCTGAAGGCTTCCAGCCTGTTCTTGCCCATCGCACGCTTCCTTTTTTCGGCACCGAATCCAATGCCGGCATTTTAGCGCCGAAAGCGACGCGCGAGCCTCTGTGTAAAGGCAGAGCTCATGGCGGGTCCAGTGTGACGCCCATCACCCCCATCACCACATCGTTGGCCAGCGTGCGCAGGGTCAGCGATTGCAGCTGGCGCGCCGGGTCCAGCGGCAGTGCGAGCACGGTGGCGGCGCCGCCGTCGATGCTGCGGCCATTGGCCGCCTGTTTGCCGGTGGCGGGAACGTGGAAACGCGCGGTTTTCAGTGCGACGCGCAGCGGCACGGCGCCGCATAACGGGAACTGGAAATCGTCGATCAGGTAATCCTGTTCGACCGGCCACCAGTTCTCGGGATTGCGCAGCGCCAGCCGGGTACGGGTGCCGTCCGTGTACGCCACCTCGAGCTCGCCGTTGTCGATGCGGCTTTGCATGGCATTGGTGGAGCCGGCCATCAGCAGAAAGGCCCGGCGCGCCCGGCCCTGCAACGGCACCGTGACCTGGCGCGGGTAGTTATCCCACTGCGACGTGAACGCGATATTGGCGCCGCTGGCCGGCGTGACGAAAGTGAGGCCGTTGGGCAGCGCCAGCGTGCCGTTGAGTGCGCGCAGGCCGGCGTCGTCGAGCACCGGCAGTTCGTGCACGTGTCCCGCCCACGCGCCGGTGCCCTGCGACGGCAAGGCCAGCGTGGGGTGCGGCGAGCGCGGCGCCAGGTATTTGCCGGGCTTGAACAGTTGCGTGACCTGGTCGTTGAACGCCGCCGCCAGGTCGACGTGGCGCGGATGTATCGGCACGCCTTTTATCCATGCCGGTTCCTCGACCACGCACTGCGCCGGCGCCGGGGATGCGGGTGCCGCCAGCTGCCACCACGTCAGCGCGCCCTGGCGGTACTGCGTAAAACCGTCGGCGTCGGCGCCTACCACCTGCGCGCGGCGCGCGTCGATGACGTCGCCCCGCCACGCGATCTCGATCCGCGCGCGGCGGCCGAACGGCACATCGATGCGCAGGCGCGGGGCGCCCACTGCATCGTCCACGTTGCGCCACCGCGCCGGCTTGCCGTTGACGCGCACGGCGGCCACCTGGTCGGCGCGCGCCGGCAGTTCCAGCGCCAGTTGCCGGAATCTGATCGTGCCGTCCGCCGCCGCCCGCTGCGCCACCGTCCACTGCTCTGCCGTCCCCTGCTCTGCCGTCTCCTGCTTTCCAGCGCCCTTGTCGCGCTGTGCTGCGCGGCGGTACGCCACGCTCACATCGGGATGCGCCAGGCTGGCGTGCTTCCAGTCGCGCGGCAAGCCGGGACGCACGGTGAGCACCCCGGCCAGCGCGTCGGGCTGCACGCCGAACAAACCTTCCACCAGCGCCCGCGCCATCACGCCCGCGCCGTCGGCGAAATCGCGCTGCGCCTCGCGGCGGTAGACGTCGAGATAATTCATGGTGCCGATGTTGCCGGGACTGATGCCCATGTACAGGCTGGCCAGCAGCGCGCCCTTGGCAATGTCGAAGGCGGTCTCGCCGCGCCCTGCCTGCCAGTAAGCCAGCGCCGTGTGCAGGTTCTCGCCCATGACGACGTTGTTGATCGACCACGCATACGGCATCCAGTCGGTGGTGGGCAGCACGCGGTACGGGCGGTCGTCCGGTACGCCCGGTCCCTGCACGGGGATGGCGCGGCGGTCGCGGTCCAGCGCCGCGGCCATGCACGCCGCTTCGAACGGCGTGGTCACCCGGGCATCGATCACGTGATAAAAACTCCACAGCGCGTAGTGCGGATGCAGCGCCTGCGCGCCCAGCGCGTCGCGGTACTCGGCATAGGCGCCCTGCTGCGGCATCCACAGCTGCGCGCGCATGGCGCGCACGATGGCGTCCGCTTCCACGCTGTAGGGCGCGGCGTCCTGGCCCAGCATGGCGGCGATGCTCGCGGCCATGCGGTGGTGCCAGGCGTTGTAGGCCGACGTGTGCGTGACGCCGCCGCCGTTGTAGTACAAATCGTCGCTGGCCCAGATGGCTGCGTAGGCGTCGTACAGCGGCAGCTGCCCGGGCCCGGATTGCGAGCCGAACTGGCGCCGGAACAGGCGCCGCTCCCAGGCCAGGTGCCGCTCCAGTACCGGCCACACCGCTGCTGCCAGGGTTTTGTCGCCGGTCCACAGCAAATGGCGCAGCAGGGCGTCGACGAACACCAGGTTCATGTCGTAGTGCGACCGACTCAGGTCGCCATTGGAGTGCAAGGCCGCCTCGCTGCGCGCCAGGTTGCTGGCGGCGTCGGGGCCCGGTACTTGCGCCGGCACGGGCGACGTATCCTGGCGGCCGGTCCAGGCGTCGATATTGCTGCGCGCGCGGTCATGCCAGCCCAGCGCGTCGAGCGCATACGGCCCGCGCCAGCCCAGCAGCTTGGTACGCCACGCCACCGCGCCGTGCATGATGGCGCCCTGGCCGTCGTCCCACACCGCGTCGGCAGCGACGTTGAGGGCGCCCATGGCGGCGTTCAGGTACGGGTCGGGCGTGTCGATGCGCACCCGGTGGCGCAGCTGCGCGAAGTGGCGGCGCGCCTGCGCAAAGCGGGCTGCCAGCTCGGATGGCGCAAACGCCGGCAGCAGGCGCGCGGCGCGGTCGGCGCCGGTCGCTCCCACTGCGCGGTACGCGTCCTGCTCCTGCGCCGCGGCGCGCGCCGTCACCTGCAACGACAGGTGCAACGGCGTCGCAGTCAATGGCAGGCGCGCCACGGCCACGTTGGCGCCGGCCGCCTCGCCTGCGGCCAGCAACGAGCCGAGCTGCTGCCACTGCGCGGCGGCGTGCCGCGTAAACCGCGCGCTGCCCTCGTTGTCGGCGCCGCTGTTGACGCTGCCGTTGGCGCCGCTGTTGACGCTGCCGTTGGTGCTGCCGTTGGTGCTGCCATTGGCGCTGCCGTTGGCGCTGCTGTTGGCGCTGCTGTTGGCGCTGCCGTTGGCGCTGCTGTTGGCGCCGCCGTTGGCGTTCATGATGGGACCCACCGTGACGCTGACCGTGGCGTGCGGCGACACGGCGCTGAAGCCATCTTGCCGGATGTCGATGCGGGCGCCGTCGGCTGCAGCGGGCGCAAACTGGAAGTACTCGGCTATCGGCACGGCCTCGGTGCCGATATCGCCGTCGCGCCGTCCGCGGCGGCGGTCGCCGGCGCCAAAGGCCAGCACCAGTTGCGCGCCGGCCGGCAACCCCTCGCCCTGCACCGCGAGGGCCAGTCCCTCGGTGGCGGCGTACGCCAGCGCCGTCACCGTCACGCGCCCCGTGCCGAACGCGGGGTCGCGCACGTCGTAATGCAGTTCGCCGGGCCGGTAGCGGGTGGTGACGGCGGCGGCGTCGTGCAGCCAGGTACAGCGCGCGGCCACGCACACGCCGAGGCGCACGTTGCCGCCCCGCCCCGGCAGGTACAGCGAAAATTCCGGCTTGTCGCCGCCATCGACGCGGAATGCGCTGTTGCCGCCGTAGAGCGGGCGGTTGAAGAATTCGGCGCCGTTGTCGATGACGAAATCTTCGCCGTCGGGCCGGTAGCGCAGGGGACGGTCGGTGTCGCCGCGCAGGTTGGGAAAGCGCGCCTGCGCTTCCAGCGGAGAACCTTGCGCCGCGCATGCGGGCGCGGCGTGCAGGCTGCACGCGACGACCGCTGCCAGCAAGACAGTGCGCTTGATCATGGCGTGCACGTTACCGCACATTGCACGGCGCGCGACGGCGCCGCCGCGAAAAATCAGTTACATGATTGCTGCGTCACGCCTCGATGTCCGGCTCCACCAGCTGCGCCAGCTGCACCAGCGATTCCTGCCAGCCCAGGTAGCAGCCTTCGAGCGGAATCACGGCGGGGATGCCCTCCTGCACCACGGTCAGTTCCACGCCGCACGACACCACGCGCAAGGTGACGGTGGTCTGCATCTGGCCGGGCAGGTTGGGGTCGTCGAAACGGGCCGTGTAGCGCACCCGTTCGTGCGGTGCGAGCTCGAGGAATTCGCCGCCGAACGCGTGGCTGGCGCCGTTGCCGAAATGGGTGAACGACATGCGGTAGCTGCCGCCGACCTGCGCGTCCATCTGCTGCACGGCGCCGGTAAAACCGAAAGGCGGCAGCCACTTGGCCCAGGCGTGGGGGTCGGTAAAGGCGCGGTAGATTTTTTCGGGCGTGGTGCGCAGCACCCGGTGTAATTGAACGGTATGGTCGGGCATGATCGCTTCCTCCGTGCGTGGTTTGACGACAAGTGGCGAAACGGTTGGACCGCGCCGCACCGAAAAGATTCAGGCCACTTCGGCTACTTCAGCCACTTTGGCCACTGCGCGCAGATCGCCGCTCACGGTCACGCCGCGTCCCTGCTGCTTGGCGCGGTACATGGCGCCGTCGGCGCGCTGCAGCATCGCCTCGATCGTGTCGTCGTCCGACAGGCGCATGGCGATGCCCGCGCTGTACGACAGCTCGAAGCCCAGCTTGACCGGCGCATGGGCCTTGAGCCAGGTGCGCAGGCGCTGGTCGTACGCCTGCACTGCGGCGGCGTCGGCGCGGTTGAGCAGCACGCAGAACTCTTCGCCGCCGTAGCGGCAGCACAGGTCGCCGGCGCGGCTCACGGCGCGCATGGCCTTGGCGAATTTTTGCAGCGCCAGGTCGCCTGCGGCGTGACCGCGGGTATCGTTGATCTGCTTGAAGTGGTCGAGGTCGAGCATCAGCACGCCCATCGACTGGCGATAGCGCACGCTGGCGTTCAGGTCGTTGCCGGCCTGTTCCAGCCACGCGCGCCGATTGAGGGCGCCGGTCAGGCCGTCGATGGTGGCCAGCCGTTCCAGCTCGCGCGCGGCCTCGTCGCGGTGGGCCAGCAGCAGCGCCGCCAGCGACAGCATCACGGTGATGTTGGACACCAGTGCGAACCCCATGTTGATCGGGGTCGGCGCGAAGAAATGGGGAAATTCTGCGGTAAAAAACGCGCCCAGCACGCCGCGCCAGCCCGTGACCGTCATCTGCGCGACCAGCGAGATCACGAGCAGCCAGCGCCAGCGGCCCACGCGCACCAGCGGGCGACGGCACAGCGACACGACCACCATGGCAATCTGCAGCGCCAGCAGGCCGTTGGCCCAGCCCACCCGGAAGGCGTAGTCGGCGTAGCCGATGCCGTAACCGACGACAATCAGCACGGCCACGAACACCGAGGCGCGTACCTTCGGCTCCCTGCCGCACCACAGGTCGAGGGCGGCTGCGTTGAAGGAAATGCCGGCGGCAATGGCCGCCATCGACAGCGTGGAAAGGCTGCGGTCCAGCACGCTGAACGGGGTGACCGTGCAGGCAAACAGCAGCAAAATCCAGCCGGTCGTATGCAGTCCCATGCCAGCCTGGGCGTAACGCGCGGCCTGGTTCACCTGTCCCATAAAGTACGGCAACGCCACTGCCATGATGGTCAGGTTGAGCGTCATGGCGACGAGCAATGAAGGAACGTCAATATGCATTGAGTTTGTGGAAAGGTGGGCTGGCCAGGGGAATTCGCGCAGCAGTATAACGCACTACAGGGGCGCCATCGAAAGCCGCGTGGACAATTACATGGATTAACCCTATGCTGGAATTTTTACGATTGTGATATTGAGGGCAACATCGATGGAGAACTACGCCGAGCAGCTGGACAGCATCACGCGCCAGGAGCAGGAACTGCAATTTACGACCTTTACCAGCGATACCGCGCTGGCGCTGGGCCTGAAAGTGATCGAGATCGTGCGCCAGCGCGGCAAGATCGTCACGGTCAATATCACGCTCAATGGCAAGGTGCTGTTCCACCACGCCATGCAGGGCGCAGCAAGCGACCAGGCCGACTGGATCCGGCGCAAGAACAACGTGGTGGCCCGCTTCGGCCGGTCATCGTACTTCGTGGGCATCGAGCACAAGCACCGGGGCGTGGTCTTCGACGAGATCAAGTACCTGCCGCCGCAGGACTACGCCGCACACGGCGGCGCCTTCCCGATCCTGATCAAAAACGTGGGCATGGTGGGCACGGTCACCGTCTCCGGCCTGCGCCAGGCCGAAGACCATGCGATTGCGGTGGAGGCGTTGCGGGCGGTGCTGGTGTAAGCGCTCGATCAGTAATGCGGTGGCGGTTCGTGCGGCAGCTGGCCGCCGCCGTTTTGCGGTTGCGAGCGCACGTGCTGGATCAGCACCGCGCACATCTGCTCGAGCTTGTCGATCTGCTGCTGTTGTTCGTAGATGCGCTGGCCCAGCGATTCCACCAGGTGTTCCTGGTGGGCGATCTTGATTTCGAGGTCGATGAAGCGGTCTTCGGTGTTGCTCACGGGGGTGACTCCTTGCTGAAAGCGGCCATTCTACAGCGCGGCTAGGGCGCCGGCGCGGGCTTGGGCGTCGATAGCAGCTCTTTCATGCGCGCCAGCCGTTCCTTGGGCGTGATCACTTCCGATTCCTGCGGCGCGGCCGTGCCTTCGTCGAGCGCCATTTCCTTGATGAAGCGCGACGGGTCGCAATGGACCTGCTCGCCCGCGCGCTTGCGCTTCTTGCACCACGTGATCTGCAGCGTGCGCTGGGCGCGCGTGATACCCACGTACATCAGCCGGCGTTCCTCTTGTACCCGGGCGGCGATGGTCTCCGCTGGCGCATCGGGGTCGCCCTTGTGCGGCAGGATGCCCTCTTCCACGCCCACCAGGAACACGTGCGGATACTCGAGCCCTTTCGAGGCGTGCAGGGTGGACATGCGCACCGCGTCCGGGTCCTCGTCCTGGCCTTCGAGCATCGACATCAGCGCCACCATTTGCGTCAGTTCCAGCACGTTCTTTTCGTCGCCGTCGCGGTCCTTGCCGCCCCGGCCCCGCTCCTTGAGCCAGTTGACGAATTCCATCACGTTCTGCCACTTCGACTGCGCAGCGCGCTCGTCGAACATGTCGTACAGGAAGGACTCGTAGTTGATCGCTTCCAGCATATCGTCCAGCACCTGCGCCGCGTTGTCGCCGCTGCCGCTGGGGCCGGGACGGCTGGCGCGCGCTTCCAGGTTGTTGATGAAGTTGCAGAAGTCGCGCAAGGGTTTCAGTTGCTTATCGGCCAGTAGACCCTCGATGCCGCCCTTGAACACGGCTTCGAACAGCGAGCACTGCCACTGGCCCGAGAACGTGCCCAGGGTTTCCAGCGTGGTCTGGCCCACGCCCCGCCGGGGCGTGGTCACGGCGCGGATAAAGGCCGGGTCGTCGTCGGTATTGGCCAGCAGGCGCAGGTAGCTGATGATGTCCTTGATCTCGGCCTTGTCGAAAAAGCTCTGGCCGCCGGAAATCGTGTACGGAATGCGTTCCTTGCGCAGCGACTGCTCGATCACGCGCGCCTGGTGGTTGCCGCGATACAGGATGGCGTAGTCGGACCATTTGTTCTTGCGCTCGAAGTGGTCGGCCGAAATCATGATCGCCACCTGGTCCGCTTCCTGTTCCTCGTTGGCCATGGCGTGCACCTTGATCGGTTCGCCCAGCCCCAGCTCGGACCACAGCGACTTCTCGAACAGCTTCGGGTTATTGCCGATGACGGCGTTGGCCGCCTGTAGGATGCGCGTGGT
>JBEVMD010000595.1:0-6508 GCA_040508835.1 Duganella sp.
GACCCGAAGGTCCCGTCCATCGCCGGCCATCGCGCCCTCATTTCCGCGCCGGCGGAAATCCAATCGACACAACAGACGAAAAAAAGGGACCCGAAGGTCCCCCGTCTATCGACGGCTATCGCCGGCCATCGCGCCGTCCTTCCCGCGCAAGCGGGAATCCATGCCGAGCATGCCAAGCGCGCACCGTGGCATGCGGGTTGCGGCGCTGAGCCGGCGACCGCCTTACATCTCGCGGCTATTGCGCTTATTCGCCTTGACAGCGTTTTTCTGCCTGGCCTTGGCCGACACCTTCACCACCTTCGGCTTATGCGCGGCCTTGACCTTGGCAGTCGCTTTCACCATGCGCGGCTTGTGCACCTTGGCCGACGCTTTCAGCAGCTGCGGGCGCTCGATCGAACGTTCTTCCGGCCCCACGATCAGGCGGCGGATGTTCATGGCGTCGGTAATGCGCGCCGAGTTGGCCTTGGCGTTGAGCAGTACCAGCGTGTTGTTCTTGCCGCCGCTCCTGAAACGCATGATCAGGCAGCGGCCCGCTTCTTCCGTGTAGCCGGTCTTGGACAGGCCCACGTCCCAGCCCTTGGCGCCGACCAGGCGGTTGGTGTTGTGGTACTCGACATCGCGGCCCTTGATCTTGATCAGGTCCTTCTTGTCGGTGGTGATGCGGGTGATTTCCGGGTACACGGACGCCGCCTTGGCCATCTTGACCAGGTCGGTCGCGGTGGAGCGGTTATGGGGCGACAAGCCGGTAGGCTCTTCGATCACGGTATTGGTCAGGCCCAGCGCGCGGATCTTGGCGTTGACGGCGCGTTTGAAAGCCTCCGTGCCGCCGGGATAGGTGCGGGCCAGCGAGGCGGCCGCGCGGTTGTCCGAGGACATCAGCGCCAGCTGCAGCACGTCGGCGCGCGGAATGGCCGCGCCGACCGGCACGCGCGAAGTGCTGTGCTTGAGCATATCGACGTCGGCGCGGTCGATTTCAATCGCTTCCTTCATGTCGGGCCTGGCATCGAGCACGACCATGGCGGTCATCAGCTTGGTCAGGGAGGCAATGGGTACTTGTACGTCGGCATTCTTTTCGAGAATGACCTTGCCGGTATCGTCTTCGACGACCAGCACCGACTGGGAACCGAGTGGTACTGCGATGGCTGCCGCAGTAAACGTACTCAGCAAGACAGCAACAATTTTCTTGAGCATGTTCGGTATCAGGGAATGTGGAGGGTGGAACAGGGCGCCGGGAGGCGACGCAGCACACGACTATCATGCGGAACGAATCCACACTAGCTATGCGGCAACACTGAGGATAGACGATAACATTAATGTGGTTTCTCGTCTATTGTGCGTAAGTCGCGGATTCCATTATTTTTGTATCCGCTGATATAACAAAAGCCCCGGCGGGGGCTTGGATGGGGAGAGCGCGGCGCAGCTCAGCTGCTGATCTTGGCGATGGACACTTCGGTGGATTTGACCAGGGCAATGACTTCGCTGCCCACTTTCAGGTCCAGGTCGTGGATCGAGCGCGAGGTAATCACCGAAGTGACGATGCCGTGCTGGGTTTCCACGTCCACTTCCGAGACCACGGGGCCGAAGATGATTTCCTTGATCTTGCCGCGGAACTGGTTACGTACATTAATTTCAGAAATGGCCATCGTGACGTCCTTTATCGGGTTGATTACTACCCCTTCAGGGTAAGCCGGCCCGGCCATTTCTGGAACGAATTAGTCCGTATATCGTTATTTGTTCTGGTAGATCTTGTCGAACTCGCCACCGTCGTCGAAGTGTTTCTTCTGCGCGGCTTTCCAGCCGCCGAACACGTCGTCGATGGTAAACAAGCTGATCTGGCGGAAGTTGGCGTTATATTTTTTGAACGCCGCTTCCGAGCGGGGGCGGAAGTGGTGCTTGGCAATGATGTCCTGGCCCTGCGCCGAGTACAGGAAATTCAGGTAGGCGGTGGCTTCCTTGCGGATGCCCTTCTTGTCCACCACCTTGTCCACCACGGCCACCGGCGACTCGGCCAGGATCGACGACGACGGATAGACGACCTCGAAATTGCTGCCGAATTCGGCGCGCACCAGGTTCACTTCGTTCTCGAACGTCACCAGCACGTCGCCGATGGCGCGCTGGGTGAACGTGGTGGTGGCGCCGCGGCCGCCGCCATCGAGCACCGGCACGTTCTTGAACACGCGGGTGACCAGGTCGCGTGCCTGCGCTTCGGTGCCGCCTTTCTTGATCACGGAACCCCAGGCGGCCAGGTACGTATAGCGGCCGTTGCCCGAGGTTTTAGGATTGGGCACGATCACCTTGACGTCCGGCTTGGCCAGGTCGGCCCAGTCCTTGATGCCTTTCGGATTGCCCTTGCGTACCAGGTACACCATGGTCGAGTAGAACGGCGCGGCATTGTTGGGGAATTTCTTGTTCCAGTCCGCCGTCACCAAGCCGCGCTCGACCAGGATGTCGATATCGTTGGCCTGGTTCATCGTCACCACGGCCGCCTCCATGCCGTCGGCCACGGAACGGGCCTGCTTGGACGAACCGCCGTGCGACTGGTTCACATCCACGGTCTCGCCGGTGGTTTTCTTGTACTCGGCAATGAAGGCGGGGTTGATTTCCTTGAACAGTTCGCGCGCCACGTCGTACGACGCATTGAGCAGTACCGGCGTCGCGGCGGCAGCCACGGTGGACGCCAGCGGCAAGCCCAGGAACAACGCCGAGGTGGCCAGTAGCGATTTGATAACCAGGCGGCGGGGCGACTTCTGATCGGTCATAATGGGCTTTCGTAATGAGGTTTTGTAATAAGGAATACCCCATGGTGTAAAATTTCACACAGAAAATAAACGAATATTTCGTAATATGCTTAGACAGGCATATGCAGCAAGAAACCGCATAACGATTTTTGAAAACATTCGTGGGCAAATACCGGGTCGGCCCCTAGGCTGTCACATCAAACTGGCGCACGCGCAAACGCGTTTTTCAGCTTGGTGTATAGTCGCCGTCAGGCACGAGGAAGCGCATCACGCTTCTTTTGCTATTGGAATGTTTTGTGAGCATACATGAGTCTTGAAATACGTAGCCCGGTCGTGCCGAGCGTGCGCATCGCGGTCGCAGCAGACGCGGTAGCGGCCTGCACGGTGTTGCGCCGGTCGATCGCGGAATGCTGTGAAGCGGATCATCGGAACGATCCCGCCATCCTCGATGCCTGGCTAGGCAATAAAACCCCGCAAATGGTCGAAAGCTGGTTCGTCTCGCCCACCAATTTCTCGCTGGTGGCCGAACTGGACGGCGTGGTTGCCGGCGTTGCGCTGCTCACCGGCGCCGGCAAGCTGGCGCTGTGCTACGTGCTGCCCGAAGCGCGAGGCAACGGCCTCGGCAAGGCGCTGCTGGCGCGGGCCGAAGAGCAGGTGGTGTGCTGGGGCGTCAAGGCGCTGCAGTTGCACAGCACGGCGACTGGCCACGGCTTCTTTGCCGGGCGCGGTTACACGGACGGCGGCAAGGTGCGCTCGCCGTATGGCGTGGAAACCATCTTTTTCTGGAAACAGCTCGATGGGGGCACCGATTGCGCGGACGGCGAGGCGCCCAAGCGCAAGCGTTTCTGTAACTGTAACTCCGCCTGATCGCAGCCGGTGCCATCGCCATCCGGCCTGCGCTCCGGCGCCGGCTGCAGCCACTGCCCTAGCAGCAGATTGCCAGTTCGCTGCGGCGGCACCGCACGGGCGCTGCGCCCACTTCCTCGCCTCCCACGAACAGTTTTAATTCCCCCGGTTGCAGCTTGATCCACGTTTCGTTGGAGGTCAGCGGCTCGGTGGCAATCACGGCAATGCGGTCGTCGAGGTGGTTGTGGCGGGAAAAATCGATGCTGAGATCGCAGTCGATCAGCCTGGCCACCGAAAACGGGTACTCGCGCACCACGTAGTGCAGGTCGGTCGAGCAGTGGGCAAACAGCAGTTCGCCATTGGACAGGATGAAGTTGAACGTGCCGTGGGCGCGGATCTCCGCCGCCAGCATGGCCAGCGCCGCATACAGTTGCGGGCGCGGCGGCGCCTGGTCAAAGCGTTCGGCCAGGCCGGACAGCAGGTGGCAGAACGCGCGCTCGCTGTCGGTGTCGCCCAGCGGCGCATACCGGGTGGCGGGCGGATCGAAGGCTTTCAGATCGCCGTTGTGCGCGAACGACCAGGTCTGGCCCCACAGCTGGCGGGTAAACGGGTGGCTGTTTTCCAGCGCAATGCGGCCCTGGGTGGCCTTGCGGATATGCGCCACCACGTTTTTGGCCTTGACCGGGTGCTGGCGAAATTGCCGCGCCAGCGGCGAATCGACCGATGCCAGGTGGTCGGTCAGCAGGCGGCAGCCGTCGGCCGTGTGGATGGCCACGCCCCAGCCATCCTTGTGCTCGCCGGTGCGGCCCCCGCGCTCGGCAAAGCCGGCAAACGAAAAATCGACGGCGGCCGGTTTGCTGCTGTTCATGGCGAGAAGTTGACACATGGGCGAGGCTTCGACGTTAAGGATGGCCAACGATACCGGGCGCACTGTTGCGCCGGAAGGAATGTTTTGGCATATCCATAGCTGAAAGCATTCGTTCAGCTTTGCGGCGTACACGCCTACGCTGGCGACATTGTGTCTTGTTGCCGAGGAGTTCCATGTCATTTCCCATCCTGCAAAAGTACCTGACGCGTCTATCCGACGCCACGGGCGCCGCTTCCAGCATCTGGCTCGATCACGAGGGCAAGGCGCAGGGACGGTTCTTCAATTGCACCATGAGCAGCGCGTTCCAGCCGCTGCGGCAGGTCGATACGGGCGCGGTGCGCGCGTACGAAGGGCTGGCGCGCAGCGTTTCGGCCCAGGACCAGGGCCTGTCGCTGTGGAAGCTGCTCGACCACGCGGCCAGCGACGACGAGTCGATCGAACTCGACCGCCTGTGCCGCATGCTGCATGCGATCAATTTCTTCCGCCAGGCCGACGACGCGGCGGGGAACGACGCCAATGCGGCGGACCTGTACCTGAACGTCCACGACCGGCTGTTGAGCGCGGTGAGCAGCAACCACGGCCACGCCTTCCGCCGGATACTGGATGCGCTCGAGCTGCCGCTGGCGCGCGTGGTGTTGCAGTTGCCGGTGGCCACGCCGCAGCAGGGCTGGCTGCTCAATTATGTCTCCGACAATTACCGCCGCAACGGCTTCCGCTTTGCCGTCAACGTGGACAGCGCAGCGGACGCCATTGCCGTGCTGGACCGCCTGCGGCCGGACGTCTTCAAGCTCGATACCCGCGTGCTGCACGATACGGCCGGCCTGCGGGCACTGCTGCGCCGCGCGCAGGACGCCAAGGTGGGCGTGGCATTCAAGCGCATCGAAACGGCGCAGGCGCTGCAAACCCTGCGCGAACTGAGCGCGACGACCGGCGTGCCGCTGCTGGGGCAGGGTTATCTGCTGGACGAGCCCCGGGCATCGTTGCTGGGCGTGCCAGTGCCGGACGTGCAAGCACAGCCGGTCGCCGCCTGAGACCGGCGCGTCGTCATTCCCGCGCAGGCGGCAATCTCATGTGCACGCGTCGCGCCCGCTTTGCTTGGTTTGCGCTGGCGCGGGACGACGGCGCCCAGGGAGCCGGCGCCGGTCCAAGCCGCCGAAACTTAAACGCCGCTTAAGATTGTCCCCGATATCACGGTGGATGAAAAATTCTGCACGTGCGCGCTTTTTTATTTCCCCCTGCATAAGCTATAGTATCCCCATCATTATTCACGGATGTGCCATGGCTTCGCGCAGAGAGTTTTTACAGCAGGGTTTTGGGGTGACGGCAGCGAGCGTGCTGGCGTTACCGTTGATCGGTTGCGCCTCGGACAGCAACGTGCGCAAGCCCGTCGTGGCCAAGGCCCGACCGGCGCCGCAGCCGGCACAGCCGGCTGCCCCGGCCGTCATCACGGAATCGAAAACTGCTGCCGCCATGCCGCATGCGTCGATGCAGTCGGCGCCGTCCGGCAAGAGTGGCGAGCTGGAGCCGCCACCGGATATTTTCGACGCCCAGGCGCTGGACCTGGAATTCTGGCTGCGTCCGCGCACCATCGAAGTGTATCGCCCCGCCAGCAACGAGCGCGCCAAGCTGCTGTACTGGCGCGACGGCGAAGTGATCGACTCCGCCTACCAGGACCTGTGCCACCTGCTGCGCGACGTCAACGGCAAGGAAACCGCCAGGATCGACCCCAAACTGTTCGAAACGCTGTGGGGTGCGCAAGCGTTCGTGCGCCGTTTCGGCATCGACACGCCGCTGGAAATCCTGTCCGGCTACCGCACTCCGGCCTCGAACCAGAAGCTGCGCGAAGCGGGCGTGCCTGCCGCGCGCCAGTCGCTGCACATGGTAGGCCGCGCGGCCGACATCCGCATCACCAACCTCAACGAGGAAGTGCTGGGCGGCCTGGTGAAAAGCTTCCGCCAGGGCGGCGTGGGCTTTTATTATCGCGGCGGCCCGCGCGGCGGCTGGATCCATGCCGATACGGGCCTCAACCGCACCTGGAAAGGGTGATGCCCGGTGC
>JBEVMD010000598.1:0-3410 GCA_040508835.1 Duganella sp.
TGGCCACGCAGGCAATTGGATTCCCGCCTGCGCGGGAATGACGGATTTACGGCTGCGGACTACCCAGGAACGACATGCACAATCATCAAAATATCCGCAACCCCCAATTCTGGGTCCCCAGCCTGTACCTCGCGCAAGGCTTGCCCTTCTTCGCCGTGGCCATCGTCGCCAACCAGATGTTGAAGAGCATGGGCGTGCCCAACGACGAACTCAATCACTGGACTGCGCTGATCGGTTTTGCCTGGGTGTTCAAGCCGCTGTGGAGCCCATTCCTGGAACTGGCCAGCAGCAAAAAGCTGATCGTGGTGACGTTCCAGATCCTCGGCGGCCTGTGCCTCGGTGGCGTGGCGCTGGCGCTGCACGCGCCGTTCTGGTTTGCCGCGTGCATGGCGATGCTGGCGCTGGTGGGCATCTGCGCCGCCACCCACGACATCGCGTGCGATGGCCTGTACATCACCAGCCTCGATGAAAAGGGCCAGGCCCGGTATGCCGGCTGGACCGGCACCTTCTTCAACGCCGCCAAGTTCTTCACCACCGGCGCCCTGCTGCTGCTGGCCGGGCACTTCGAAAAGACGCTGGGCGTGGTGCCAGCGTGGACCATCTGCTTCGGCATCCTGGCCGCGATGATGATCGCGCTGGGCGCCTACAACAGCTGGGCGCTGCCGCTGGCCAGCAACGCCGTGGCGGGCGACACCAATGCGGCCGCCATCGCGCGCACGCTGCGCGCAGTGATCGTGGAGTTTTTCAAAAAGCCCGGCATCTGGGTGTCGATCGTGTTCATCATCCTGTTCCGCGCCGGCGAGGCGCAGGTGCAGTCGATCGGTCCCCTGTTCCTGCGCGAGGCGCGCGCGCTCGGCGGCCTGGGACTGTCCACGGGCGAAGTGGGCGCCGTGTATGGCACCGTGGGCACGGTGGCGTTCCTGGTCGGGTCGATTGCGGGCGGCTACTTCACGTCGTGGCTCAGCCTCCGGCGCGCGATCCTGTGGCTGATCCTGGCCGTCAACCTGCCCAACATCGCGTTCTACCTGCTGTCGACTTTCCAGCCCACGGACCTGACGGTCATCGGCGCGGCGCTCAGCGCCGAGATGTTCGGCTACGGCTTCGGCTTCGTGGGCCTGATTTTGTACATGATGCAGGTGGTCGCGCCCGGCAAATACCAGACCGCCCATTACGCGTTCGCCACCGGCATCATGCAGCTCGGTTTTGTGCTGTTCAAGATGTTCTCGGGCGATATCCAGATCGCGCTCGGCTACCAGCACTTCTTCATCTGGGTGATGCTGTGCGCGATCCCCGTGGCCGTGCTGTCGCAACTGATCCCGATGAGCGCCCGCGCGGCGCCGGCTGCACCCGCCGCCACCGGCGCGGTCGTGTGAAGCACACGCTTGAATTCGGCGCATGGGCGACATTTTATGTAACAATATGGCAGTTTTGCCGCGCAGCGCGGCCCGAAGAAAAACCCATGTCTATGATTGAAGGATTGAACATGTCCCACATTCGTCTCGCTCGTATTAGCCTGATCCTGGCCGCCATCGGCCTGAACGCCGCACCAGCCATGCTGGGCATGAACGTTGTCCACGCCCAGGACAAGGAAAAAGCCGCCGCTGCGGCCGAAGCACCGAAGGACACCGTGCGTCCCGAGATCTTCAAGCTGATCGAACCCGCACAAACCAAGCCTCTGCTCGACGCCAAGAACTACGCCGAAGTCAAAACCCGCATCGACACCGCCGCTGCGATGCCGAATCTCACGCCGTACGAAGCGTTCGTGCTGAACCAGATGCGCGCCCAGGTGGGCCAGGCCAGCGGCGACAACGACATGACCATCAAGGCGCTGGAAGCGATGATCGATTCGGGCCGCCTGAAGCCTGAAGACAAGCTGCGTTTCATCGACGCCGTGGCCGGCATGTACTACAGCAACGTCAAGGACTACGACAAGGCCATCGTCTGGTTCAACCGCTACGGCGCCGAATCGGGCGACACCGCCAAGCAGCGCCAGTTCATCATCCGCTCGTACTTCCTCAAGGACGATTACGCCAGCGCCAAGACCGAAGTCATGAAAGACATCGAGGCGTCCAAGCAGGCCGGCACCGCGCCGTCCAAGGACACCCTGAACCTGCTGGGTAACATCGGCATCAAGACCAAGGACAACGCGCTGTACCTGCAGGCAGTGGAAGAACTGGTGCGCTACTACCCTTCCGAAGACTACTGGTTCGACCTGCTGAACCGCACGCGCGGCAAGAAGACCTACGCCCAGCGCCTGGACCTGGACATGGCCCGCCTGAAAGCGGTGGCCGCGCCGTCGAAGATGGAAACCGAAGACTACCTGGAACAGGCCGAACTGGCTTCGCTGGGCGGCTTCTTCACCGAAGCGAAAATCGCCATCGACAAGGCCTACCCGAACGGCACCATCCCGGCCGGCAAGGACAAGGCAGCAATCCAGAAAATCCGCGACACCGCCACCCGCGGCGCCGCCGACGATGCGAAAAACATCGACTCGGGCATCGCTTCCGCGCAAAAATCGAAAGACGGCGTCGGCCTGGTCAACCTCGGTTACAACTACGTGACCCTGGGCCAGTTCGACAAGGGTATCGACCTGATGAAACAGGGCGTGGCCAAGGGCGTGGCGAAAAATCCCGACGACGCCAAACTGCGTCTCGGCTACGCCATGGCGATGGCCGGCAAGAAGGACGAATCGGTCAAGCTGCTCGAAACCATCAAGGGCGACGACGGCCGTGGCGACCTGGCGCGCTTCTGGATCATGTACCAGAACAAGCCTGCCGCTGCTGCAGCGGCACCGGCAGCCGCTGCCAAGTAAGCAGCGTGCAATATAAAAAAAGCCGGCGCGATGCCGGCTTTTTTTTAACCCGCACGACCAGGGCCGGGGTCCGCCCCCATGCTTTGGGGCTGGCCGGGTTTTGTCAGCGCCCCATGGACGCCGACAGCGCCTCGAGCAGCTGGTGGCCGCCGTCCGCGCTCAATTCCCAGAACATCGCGCCACGCAGCCGCTGCGACTTGATGTAGTCCGTCTTGGCCTTGAGCGATTGCGGGTCTTCATACGTGATCCACACGCGTTCGCGGGCGTTGTACAGGTAAGGCGCCTGCGCCGGGGCATTCCAGTAGCGCCGGTAGCCCTGGCCGCCCTCCAGCGCCGACGTGACCATGCCCTGCTCCAGCAGGTGGCTGTAGCCATACGCCGGACCGCCCGCCACGCCGCCCATGCCGCCGCCGGTGGCGGGACCTGCGCACGGCTGGTACTGGCCGTCGCCCGCCGGCCCCGGCGCGCAGCCTTTCCAGCCGTAGCCGTAGAACGGCACGCCCATCACCAGCTGGTCGCGCGCAATACCGGCCGCCAGGTAGCGCTGCACGGCCGCCTGCACGTACCGGCCCTGGGCGGTATCGGGATCGCGCGGGTC
>JBEVMD010000608.1:0-3572 GCA_040508835.1 Duganella sp.
CCGTCTGGTCGCCACGGGCATCTACGACCTGCCGTGGTGGGACATCTCGCTGTCGGGCAAGCTGTCGCTGGCCAGCCAGACGCCGGTCTACGGTTACAACTGCCTGTCAGGCGACGACCAGTGTTTCATCCAGCAGTTCACGCCGGATCACACGCTGGGCTACAAGGAATTCAGCCTGGCCCTGAACAAGGACATCGACACCGGGACCGACATCAAGATGAACGTGCGGGCCGACGTCATCAACGTGTTCAACTGGGTCAACTACGCGACCTACAGCACCGATACCGGCACGGCGAGCGATCTCAACACCGCCTATGCCACGCCCAACGGACTGCTGGCGCTGCCGATGCGGACCTTCAAGCTTTCCTTCGGTCTGAACTGGTAAAAAGGTGCCATCCGGAGGCCGCAGATGCGGCCTCCGGTCTATCTGACGATCATGTAAGGGTGAGGGGATGATCAGAACCATCGCGGGACTGTCGCTGGCATTGATGGCCTTGTCGGCTTCGGCCCAGGGTGAAGCCGGCAGCGCACGCATCATCGACGGTTTCGATGATCCATCCACCTGGAAAGTGGTCACCTCCAACCAGGTCACCGCCGCGTTGCGCGTGGTGCCTGGCGCCGGCGGCGGCAAGGCGCTGTGCCTGGACTACGACTATCACGGCGTGTCCGGTTACGCCGGCATCCAGCGCCTGGTCGACATCGACTACCCGGACAATTACCGCTTCGATTTCCAGATGCGCGGCAACTCGCCGGCCAACGATCTGCAGTTCAAGCTGACCGATGCCTCCGGCGACAACGTGTGGTGGGTCAATCGGCCTGCTTATGATTTTCCCGAAGACTGGACGACGGTGACCTACCGCAAGCGCCAGATCGACAAGGCCTGGGGCCCGGACCCGGACAAGACGCTGCGCAAGAGCGTCAAACTCGAATTCACCATCTACAACAACGCGGGCGGCAAGGGCGCGGTCTGCCTGGATGCGCTGACGTTCACGCCACTGCCGGCCGAAGACACTTCGCCGCTGACCGGCTCGGCCAGTGCCTCCGGCGCCAATGTCGGCAGCAGCGCAGTGCAGGCCGTGGACGGGCGCGCGGACACGGCGTGGTACGCCGATTTCGACGCGGCCAGCGCGCCGCAGCTGACCCTGGACCTGCGCACGGTGCGCGCGTTCGGCGGACTCAAGCTGGTGTGGAAGCCGGACGAATACGCCTCGGACTATCTGCTGCAGCTGTCCAACGATGGCGTGCAGTGGCGCGACGTGCGCTCGGTGGTCGACGGCAATGGCGGGACCGACTGGATCGCCTTGCCCGAAAGCGAGGCGCGCTATGTGCGCGTGCTGCCGGCGGAAGGCCCGCGTGCCTCGTTCGGCCTGGCCGAGCTGCAGGTGCTGCCGCTGGCGTTTTCGGCCACGCCCAATGACGTGGTCAAGGCCGTGGCCGCCGCGTCGAAGAAGGGCTGGTACCCGCGTGGCTTCAGCGGGCAGCAGCCGTACTGGACCATCATCGGCCTGGACGGCGGCACTGAGCAGGGCCTGATCGGCGAGGATGGCGCGGTGGAGGCGGGGCGCGGTAGCTTCAGCATCGAGCCGTTCGTGGTCACCGATGGCCGCTTGCTGAGCTGGGCCGACGTGCAGCAGAAGCAGACCTTGCAGGACGGCTATCTGCCGATTCCCAGCGTGGAATGGAACCACCCGTCGCTGCAGCTGACGACTACGGCGTTTGCCGACGGCACGCCGGCCGATTCGCAGTTGGTGGTGCGCTATCGCCTGCGCAATCCCGGCAATGCGCCGCACAACTATCGGCTGGCGCTGGCGCTGCGGCCATTCCAGGTCAATCCGCCGACCCAGTTCCTGAGCGTGCAGGGCGGCATCAGTCGGATCGAGACCCTGTCGATGTCAGGGCGCACGGCCAAGGTCAATGGCGCGCCGCGCGTATTCGCCTCGCAGGCGCCCGATGCGGTATTTGCCAGTAGCTTCGACGGCGGCATGGCGGTCTCGCACCTGGTCGACAACGTGTTGCCGGAGACAGCCAGCGTGGTCGATGAAACCGGGCTGGCTTCGGGCGCGTTCGTCTACGACGTCAGCCTGGCGGCGGGCCAGACGCGCGAGTTCGACCTGCGCATCCCGATGACCGGCAAGCCGCGCTGCGCCAGCAGCCTGGCCGGCGCCGACTGCAGCGCGCAGGCGCGGCAGGAGGCGGTGGCGGCGAGCTGGCGCGGCAAGCTGGACCGGGTGAAATTCACCGTGCCCGCCGCCGGCCAGCCGCTGGTCGATACGTTGCGCACGGCCACCGCGCACATGCTGATCTCGCGCGTGGGTCCGCGGTTGCAGCCGGGTACGCGCTCGTACAACCGTAGCTGGATCCGCGACGGCGCAATGATCTCCGAAGGCCTGCTGCGCATGGGCCGGCCCGACGTGGTGCGCGAGTACATCGATTGGTACGCGCCATTCCAGTTCAAGGACGGCATGGTGCCGTGCTGCGTGGACCGTCGCGGCAGCGATCCGGTGCCGGAAAACGACAGCCACGGCGAGCTGATCTTCGCCATCGCCGACTACTGGCGCTATACCGGCGACAAGGCCTTCGTCCAGCGGATGTGGCCGCATGTCGAAGGCGCCTACCGCTACATGGAGAAGCTGCGCCTGTCCGAGCGCACCGAGGCCAACCGCGCCAGGAACCCGGCTTTCTACGGGATGATGCCGGTGTCGATCAGCCACGAAGGTTATTCGGCCAAGCCGGTGCATTCGTACTGGGACAACTTCTGGGCGCTGCGCGGTTACAAGGACGCGGTCGCGCTGGCCACGCTGCTGGGTAAGACCGACGAAGCCAAGCGGATGGCCGCCTCGCGCGATCAGTTCCACGCCGACCTGATGGCCTCGATTGCGCTGGCCGCCAAGCAGCACAATCTGGATTTCCTGCCCGGTTCGGCCGAGTTGGGCGATTTCGATTCCACCTCGACCACGATCGGCCTGGCGCCGGGGGGCGAGCAGGCACGGTTGCCGCAGCCGCTGTTGAGCAACACCTTCGAGCGGTACTGGGTCGATTTCGAAAAGCGCGCCAACGGCAAGCGCGAATGGAAGGACTACACGCCTTACGAGTGGCGCAACGTGGCCGCGTTCGTGCGGCTGGGCTGGCGCGAGCGGGCCAACGCGGCGGTGGATTTCTTTTTTGGTCATCGCACCCCGCAGCCCTGGAACCAGTGGGCCGAGGTGGTCTCGCATACGCCACGCAAGCCGTTCTTCGTCGGCGACCTGCCGCACGCGTGGGTGGGCTCGGACTTTGTCCGTACCGCGCTGGACATGTTCGTCTACGCGCGCGAAGACGACGACAGCCTGGTGCTGGCGGCGGGCATTCCGGCGGCTTGGCTGGACGGGACCGGCATCGCCCTCAGCGGTCTGCGCACGCCCGGGGGCCAGTTGAGCTACACGCTCAAGCGTGACGCGGGCCAGCTGCAGCTGGAGGTGCCTGCGACGGGCTTCAAGCTGCCCAAGGGCGGCTTGGTGCTGCAATGGCCGTACGCGAGCGTGCCGGGCAAGACACTGGTTGACGGCAAGCCGGCCAAGTGGAACGGCAACGAG
>JBEVMD010000118.1:0-6280 GCA_040508835.1 Duganella sp.
ATGCTGCCGCAGCCTGCGTTACGCGGGCAGCTGCGTGCCCAGCACGCTGAAGATCAGCTGGCCCGGTTCGCCGGGACGCCAGACCAGGCCGCCACCGATGTGATTGTTATCGAGCTGATTGAACTGCAGGAACAGGTTACGGGCGGGATCGGTGCTGCTGGCCAGCGTGGTGACGGGCGGTCCCAGGAAGGTAATCAGCGCGATGCCGGTGATCGGCACCGGCCGCAAACCGGTGATCAGGGGAATGGTGACCGAACCGTCGATCTGGAACGCCGTCAGTTCCAGCGTGGTTTGCTGCTGCACCTGGCTCAATACGGACGCCACGTCGGCGCCGACCGGGTTGGCGGGATTGGTGCTGCTGAAACGGTAGCGCAGCGTGCCCAGCACGGCCAGGCCCGGCGCAGTCTTCAGCAGCAGGCTGTAGACGATTTCATCCATGATAATCTCCTTCGACGATGGAAAACGGGTAGGCTTCAGAGCGGCAAGACCAGCTGCGTGCCCAGCAGGCTGAACACGAGTTCGGTGGGTTCGCCGGGACGCCAGACCAGGCCGCCTGCAATCTGGGTGCCGCTGAACTGGTTAAACTGCAGGAACAGGGGCCGCGCCGAATCGTTGCTGCCGAACAGCGTGGTGACGGGCCCTGCTGCCGTGGCCAACAGCACGCCGCTGATCGGCACCCGGCTAAAGCCCGTCAGCAGCGGGATCGAGATCGCGCCCTCCACCGGGATCAGCACCACCGTCACGGTCCCGATAGGCTGGATTTCATTCAACAATGCCGGCACGCCACCGTCGGGCACGGCGGCCAGCGGATCGGTCAGGCGAAACCGCAGGGTGCCGAACAGGCTCAAGCCCTGCTCGCCTGTCAGCAGCAGGTTGTAGATCAATTCGTCCATCATGTCCTCCCATGGATAGCTAGCGAAATATAAAAAAACTTCCGACCTGCGCTGCATCGGAAGTTCAGCTTAGCCAGCCACCGGAAGCCCGATGCTGATCCATTCGACATTTGCCGTCGCTTTCGCCGCCACCGCGCGGCCGGTGCACACCGCACGTCCAGCGGCCGCGCGCACGCGCGTGTCCAGCAATGCGAACAGCAACGCGAACAGCAACCCGCCGGGGTTCCCTGGCCGCCAGTACAGCGCAGCGGCAACGCGTTCGAGGTCGATCTCGCTGGTCTGCGAGAACACGTGGCGCACGTCATTGCTACCGCTAAAGATAAAGGTCAGCACCGATGCGCCGGGCAGGATGCCGATCTCGTCTATTTCGACCTCCGTGGTGTGATGCGTGGAAAAACCCGATGCAGATGGGGTGACAGTCAACCCGTCATGGCGCCGGTGGCGCCAGCGTCGCCAGCAGGCTCAAAATCAGTTCGCCGGGCTCGCCGGACCGCCACACCAGGCCGCCGCTGAGGTGCTCGGCATCGAGCTCATTCACTTGCAGGAACACGCTGCGCGTGGGATCGGTATCGCCCAGGAATGCCGTCACCAGCGGGCCGATGAACAGGAACAGCGCCGTGCCCGTCAGCGGCACGGGACGCAGCCCCGTCAGGAACGGGATGCTGATGCTGCCCTCGAGCGCGTAAGCGACCAGGTCGAGCGTTGCTTGCTGCTGGGTCTGCGCCAGCAAGGCCGGCCAGTCGGCGGCGTCGCGCTTGAGCGGCTCGGTGCTGCTGAGCCGAAAGCGCAAGGTTCCCGGCAGCGTCAGCCCCTGCCCCGTCTTGAGCAGCAGCTGGTAGATCACTTCGTCCATGACTTTCTCCTCCAGGCGTTGAACGGTCCGTCAAAATGGCAGCAGCAGCCGGGTGCCGAGCAGGCTAAATACGAGCTCGGCCGGGTCGCGCGGCCGCCACAGCAATCCGCCCGCGATGCGGTTGGTGCCGATGTCGTTACATTGCAGCAGCAGCCGGCGCGCGGGATCGTCGCTCACGAACACGGTCAGCAGCCCGGCCGCCGGCGTCACCAGCACCACGCCGGCGATCGGCACGCGGCCGAAGCCGGTCAGCAGCGGCACCGACAGGGTCCCTGCCACGGGCACCGGCACCACCGTCACCACCCCGAGTTGCCGCGGCGGGTACGATGCCGCCAGCGTCTCGCTGTCGCCCGTGCCGGCCAGTGGCCCGGTGAAGCGGTAGCGCAAGGTCCCGAACACGGTCAGTCCCTGTTCGCCGGTCAGCAGCAAGTTGTAAATCAGTTCGTCCATTTGGGCCTCCCTTCACATGGTGACGCTGCGCGTCAGGCAGCCGGCAGCTGGCGCCGGCCGAGGAAACTGAACACCTGCTGCCCCGGTTCGCCGGGACGCCATACCAGTCCGCCGGCGATCTGCTCGAAGCCGATCAGGTTCAATTGCAGTTCCAGCCGGCGGCTCTGGTCGTCGCTGCTCAGCAGCGTGAGCAGCGGCTGGCCCATGAAGACATACACCGACCGGCCGCTCAGCGGGACCGGCGCCAGGCCGGTCAGCAGGGGAATGCGCAGGGTGCCCCGCGCGGGAAAGATCACGCCGCCGGTGGCGGTCTGCTGCTGCGGCGCGTCGCTGCCGGGCGCGCCGGCGGCAGCGTTGAAATCGATCGCGTACCGTAACGTTCCCAGCAGGGCCACGCCCTGGGCGCTCTTCAACAGCAAGCTGTAAATGTTCTCATCCATGACAAGCTCCTCCGATAATGGGTGATGCAGATGTGAGGAAACAGTGAGGCAACAGTGAGGCGACAAGTGAGGCGACAAGTGAGGCGGCAAGTGAGGCAAACCATGATGCAGGCGACGCTGCGCAGCGTGGCCGCCACGCATCAAGCTGCCGCGCCGAGGCGCCGGCCCAGCAGGCTGTAGGGAACGATGACGGAGCCGCCGGGCGCGCCAGGCTGCCACAGCAGGCCGCCAGCAATGGTGCCGGGAAGGAGAAAACTGAACTGCAGGACCAGGCCGGGGCTGTCGTTGCTGAACAGCACGACCGAGAGCGGGCCGCCTGCCGTGCTGAAGAGCGTGCCGCGCAGCCGCTGCGGCACAACGCCGGACAACAGCCGGATCACCACCGAGCCTTCCAGCGGCGTCTCCAGCAGGTCGACCGGCTCCGCTTGCTGGAAGCCCGCCGGCGCTGGCGGCGCGTCGTCTGGCGCCGTGGCATTGGTCGGGGCTGCGCGATAGCGCAATAGGCCGGACAAGCTGAAACCCAGCTCGCTTGTCAGCAACAGATTATAAATAAACTCGTTCATCATGACCTCCAGGGTTAGCGACGTGGACACCGAACTCGTGCAGAGTCAGTGTCCAGCGTAGCCAGCCCGGGGGCCGACGATGATGACCAAATCGACATGCGCGCCTTGATCGCGCAGCGATGCGCCGCCGTCAGTAAGCGGTCTGGGTGTACGGCCGCGCGGAGCGGGCCTGGCCCCATGTCTTGTTGGGAACGTTCGACATGGTGAAGACCAGCTCGCCGCCGGCCACGATCTGTTCGTGGCGCAGGAAGGTCTGCGCCAGCGGCGCGCCGTTGAGCGACACGCTGGCCACGTACGGGCGGTCGGCGCTCAGGCCCACGGCGCGGATGGTGAAGGTTTTACCGTTGGGCAGGTGCATCACGGCGCGGTCGAGGAACGGGCGGCCGAGCACGTACTCGTTGCTGCCCGGCGCCACCGGATAAAATCCCAGCGCGGTAAACGCGAGCCACGCCGACATCTGGCCCAGGTCGTCGTTCCCCGACAAGCCCTGCGGCGTGGCCTGGTATTGCGACGCCACGATCTGCGTCAGGCGCTGCTGGGTCTTCCACGGCGCGCCCGCGTAGTTGTACAGGTAGGCCACGTGGTGCGAGGGCTCGTTGCCGTGCGCATAATGGCCGATCAGGCCCGAGATATCTTCCATGTGGGCATAAACGTTGTCGTCCACCTTGGCGTCGAACATCATGTCGATTTTCGCTTGCAGGCCGGCGTCGCCGCCCAGTAACTTGATCAGGCCGGCATTGTCGTGCGGCGCATACCACGAGTATTGCCAGGCGCTGCCCTCGGTGTAGTCGCTGCCGAAATTCGAGCGCACCGGATCGAACGGCTCGCGGAACCGGCCATCCGATTTTTTCGCGCGCAGGAAGCCGGTCTTGACGTCGAACGAATTGCGGTAGTTCTGGGCCCGCTTGTAGTAGCGCGCTGCAACATCCTGCTTGCCCATCTTTTCCGCCATGCGGGCGATGGTCCAGTCGTCGAATGCGTATTCCACGGTTTTCGACGCCGCTTCCGGCTCCAGGTCGATCGGCACGTAGCCCAGCTTGATGTAGTGCTCCAGGCCGCCGTACGGGCCGTATTCGGCGCTGCTGGTCATGGCGGCCAGCGCCTGCTCGGCATCGAACCCTTTCAGGCCTTTCATGTACGCGTCGGCAATCACCGGCACCGCGTGGTAGCCGATCATGGTCCAGGTTTCCTGGCCGTGGAACTGCCACACGGGCAGGATGCCGTACGGGCTATGCTGTTGCGACGCCACCAGCGACCGCACGAAATCGGCGTTGCGCTGCTCGGGCTGAATCAGGGTCAGCAGCGGATGCAGCGCGCGGTACGTGTCCCACAAAGAAAATGTCGAGTGGAAGCGGAAGCCGTCGGCCCGGTGCACCGCGTTGTCGGGTCCGCGATATTGGCCGTCGCGGTCCATGAACAGGCTGGGCGCCAGCATGCTGTGGTACAGCGCGGTATAGGCCATGGTACGCATGGGCGCGGCCGCCTCGATGGCCACCGCGCCCAGCGCCTGGTTCCAGGCGGCGGTCGCCTTGCTGCGCTCGCCATCGAAATCCCAGCCGGGCAATTCGTCGAGGTTGGCGATGGCGCCCTCCTCGCTCACGGCCGACACGGCCACCTTGACCAGCAGGCGGCCGTCAGCCGGCGCGCCGAACTCCAGCACGCCGGCCAAAGCCTTGCCTTCCACCAGCGGCCTGTCGCCGGGGCCGCTGCCCGGCGTGGCAAAACCTTTATATTCAATATCGTTTTCAAAGTTGCGCAAGGCGCGCGCCGTCATCGGCTGCGAGAAACGGATGGCAAAATACAGTTGCCGGCCTGGCGCCCAGCCGCGCGTTTCGCGCATGCCGGTCACCAGCGTCGTGTCGCGCACGCGCAGGCGCGACCACAGGTTCTTGCCCTTGTAGTCGTAAATGCTGGTGCGCAGGTCCAGCATCACCTTGGCTGGCGCGCCGGGGGCGTAACGGTAGCGGTGCAGGCCCACGCGTTCGGTGGCGGTCAGTTCCACGTCCACCTCGTTGTCGAGCAATTTGACCGCGTAGTAGCCGGGCTCCGCGCGTTCGTCCGCGTGGCGGAAGCGCGAGCGGTAGCCGCTGAACGGCCGCTCGGGATAACCGGGCTCCCATTTGGTGTCGCCCGAAAACGGCATCAGCAGCACATCGCCCAGGTCGGAGTGGCCGGCGCCGGAAAAGTGCGTGTGCGAAAACCCGAGGATGCTGTCGTCTTCGTAGCGGTAGCCGGCCGCCCACGGGTAACTCTGGCGAAACGGCCGCACCTGGGTGTCGGGACTCAACTGGATCATGCCGAACGGCCGCGCCGCGCCGGGGAAGGTATGGCCATCGCCACCGGTGCCGATGAAGACGTTGACGGCAGCGGCCGCTGAGCCGGGCGCGGCCTGGGCGCTCGCGGTAACTGGGAGGGAAAGCGCCAGTGCCAGTGTCACAGCAGCACCGGCAGCACCAACGCCAGCGTCCATGGAGAGGAGTCGGGACAGGTTCATTGCACGCCTGAAAAATGAGGATGCAAATTTATAGCGTCCGGGTGACCATCAGTCAACAGAAACGGCCGAGGCCGGCCGTTGTTTAGTTCATCCACTAAACGCCACGCGGCGGCGCGCTGCGCCAGCGCGCCCGGGCTTGATCACTGGTACCAGGGCCGGGTGATCTTCAGCGGCCGCACGTCGAGCCGCATGCCCAGCACCGTGTACGCCTCGGATGCGGCCGACGCGTAACCGGTAGTGGCCTGGTCGCGCGTGAGCTTGAATTCGAAGCCCAGTTCCTGGCGCGGCTCGCCGGGACCGGCGGCGGCAATGCCGATCGCCTCCGTCTGCGCGCTGTCCACCAGCTTGGACATCATGAGCAGGATGGTGTTGTGGCCGAGGACGTCCGCCGAGTAGACCGGATCGGAATAATACGGATTGGCAGGATCGACCTTGCCCTCGGCCTTGTCGGCGGACGGCGTGTACCGGTGCAGTTTGAGGTCGTAGACGTCGCCGCGATCGAGGTAGCTGAGGCGCGCGTTTTGCAGGTTGAAATCCTTGAGGTCGCTGTTCACGGTGGCGCGCGTGAGGTCCACCAGCAGCGCGCC
>JBEVMD010000193.1:0-9874 GCA_040508835.1 Duganella sp.
AATCGCAGCTTCCGGCACGTCGCCGAGGCCAAGAACCTGCCGTTCGGCATCGAGGCGGCGCAGGATCTGCCGCGCACCATCGACACCGACTCGAAGCGGCTGCAGCAGATTCTCAAGAACCTGCTGTCGAACGCGGTGAAGTTCACCGCGCACGGTCACGTGGACGTGCGCGTCAAGCTGGCCTCGTCAGGCTGGAGCCCCGATCATCCGGTGCTGCGGCAGTCGCAGCACGTGGTGGCTTTCGCGGTCGAGGACACCGGCATCGGCGTGGCGCCCGAGAAGCAGCGCCTCATCTTCGAGGCCTTCCAGCAGGCCGACGCCGGGACGTCGCGCAAGTACGGCGGCACGGGCCTGGGCCTGACGATTTCGCGCAAGCTGGTGGCGCTGATGGGCGGCGCCATCACGGTGGCCAGCGAGGCCGGCGCCGGCTCCGCGTTTACGGTGACGATCCCCGCCGCGCTGCCGGCGGAACCGCCGGCCGACGGCGGCGCCGCCGAACCGCAGGCGCCGGCCGGCCTGGGCACGCTGCTGTTCATGGACGGTCACCTGCCGTCGCTCAAGGCGCTGCTGCACCACGCGGCTTACCTGGCGCTGCCCGCGGCCAGCGCCAACACGCTCGACGAAGGGCTGGCGCTGCTGCGCGCGCACGCGGACATCGGCGTGGTGTGCATCAGCGCCGATCTGTATCAGGCCGCGCCGCAGCGGGTACAGGACGCCGTGCGCCAGGCGGCAGGGCGCCGGGCTGTCCGCCTGGTGCTGATGCACGCGGTGCCGGGACCGTCGTTCGACGACGCCACGTTCGCGGCGGCCATCACGCGCCCCGTCACGCGCCGCTCGCTGCTGCGGGCGCTGGTGCAGCTGGCCGCGCCGGCCGGCGATGTGCCGGCAGAGCAGGGCCAGGCGGCGCAACCGCTGGCGGGACGGCGCCTGCTGCTGGTGGAAGACAATCCGATCAACCAGCTGGTGGCCTCGCGCCTGCTGGAACTGGCCGGCGCCACGCCGGCCGTGGCCGAAAACGGCCGCGACGCGCTGGAGCTGCTGGCCATGTCGCAGGCGCCGTTCGACATCATTTTGATGGACGTGCAGATGCCGGTGATGGACGGCTACGAAGCCACGCGCATCCTGCGCGAGCGCGGCGTCGTCACGCCGATCCTGGCCATGAGCGCGGGCGTGACGCAGGCGGAGCGGGGCGAGTGCCTGGCAGCGGGCATGAACGATTTCATTTCCAAGCCGGTGGATGCGGACGAGATGGTGGCCACCATCGTGCGGTGGCTAAGCACCTAGGTTTTATCCCGCGGGCGCTAGGCGTTGACCAGCTTGAGTTTGCGGATCACGTCCGACAGCCGGTACGGCTTGCCGATCAGCGGGAACTGGTCGAGGTCCGGATGGTGCTCCTGCAGCGCCGACGTCACGTAGCCCGACGCCAGGATCACCTTGAGCGCGGGCTGGCGCGCCACGGCGGTCTTGGCCAGTTCGATGCCGCTCATGCCGGGCATGACCACATCGCTGAACAGCAGGGCGATGTCGGGATGGCGGCGCAGCGTGTCGAGCGCCTCCTGGCCGTTGTTGGCGGCCAGCACCTGGTAGCCCAGGCTGTCGAACAAATGGGTGGCCATGTCCAGCACGTCGGGCTGGTCGTCCACGATCAGCACTTTTTCGGCCGCATCGGCAGCCGCCACCTGTTCCTCGTCCGAGGGCGGCGCGGCCGGGAAGCGCAGCGTGATGCAGGTGCCGGCGCCCACGGTGGACGCGATGGCCAGGTCGCCGCCCGCCTGCTGCATCAACCCGTACACCTGCGACAGGCCCAGGCCCGAACCCTTGCCCACTTCCTTGGTGGTGAAAAACGGTTCCACCGCGCGCTGCACCACCTGCTCCGGCATGCCGGCGCCCGTGTCGGAGACGGACACGGTCATGTGGTCGCCCGCCACCGCGGTGGCCAGCGTGATGACGCCGCCGCCGTCGATGGCGTCGCGCGCGTTCACCACCAGGTTCAGCAGCGCCGCCTCGAGCTGCGGCAGGTCCGTCACCACGTCGGGCACGTCGGCGGCCAGGCGCACCTCGAGCCGGATCGAGCTGCGGATGGCGCGCCGCAGCACCGCCTCGAAGCTGTTGATGGTGCGGTTGATGTTGACCCGCTCCGGCTTGATGGGCTGCTGGCGCGCAAACGCCAGCAGTTGCTGGGTGAGGCTGGCGCCGCGCTTGGCGGCGCGCTCCATGCTGTCGATGGTCCTGTTTTGCACCTGGCGGTCGTTGACCACCCGCAGCAGGTCGAGGCCATTGGTGATCACGTTGAGCAGGTTGTTGAAATCATGGGCGATGCCGCCCGTGAGCTTGCCGATCGCTTCGAGCTTTTGCGACTGGAACAGCGCTTCCTTGGCCTGCGCCAGCGTGTCCTCGGCCAGCCGGCGCTCGGTGACGTCGCGCGTGATCTTGGCAAAGCCGATCAGGGCGCCGTCCGCGTCGTGCACCGGGTCGATCACCACGCTGGCCCAGAAGCGGGTGCCGTCCTTGCGCACGCGCCAGCCTTCGTCCTCGAAGCGGCCTTGCGCCGCCTGCGCCAGCACCTGCGCCGGGCGGCCGGCTGCGCGGTCTTCGGGCGTATAAAAGCAGGAAAAATGCTGGCCGACGATTTCCGCCTCCGCATACCCCTTGAAGCGCTGCGCGCCCGCATTCCAGCTGCAGACGATGCCGTCGGCCGACAGCATGTAGATGGCGTAATCGCTCACGCTCGAGATGAACAGCTTGAATTGTTCAGCCTCGGCGGTGATCGGGAGTGGGAGGGCGGTCGTCACGGTATGCATGCCGACAGTGTATTTTATTCAAGAAAAAACTGTCGGACTTTATGCGGGCCATGGGGCAGTCGATAATTGATAATCATTCGCATTATCTATAGAATGTCGGTATCTTTTACTGGATAACCGTCGCCATGACCCAGCCTTGTTCATCCCCTTCGCCACGGTGGCCACATTGGCCACATTGGCCACATTGGCCACATTTGCCATATTTGCCACGTTGCCCCGTTTGCCGCTGCGGCGCCGGGGTCTCATGCTGAAAAAGGCCTGGTTCCAGCTGCACTGGTTCGTCGGCATCACGGCCGGCACGATTTTGATCCTGATTGGCCTGACCGGTGCCATCCTGTCGTTCCGCGAAGAGCTGCTCGACCTGCTCAACCCCGGCGTGCGCCACATCGCGGTGCAGGATGCGCCCGTGCTGGCGCCGCCGCAGATCGCCGCTGCCGCCCAGGCATTGCGTCCCGGCGCCCGCATCGCCAGCATCATCGTTTATTCCGAGCCGGGCACCACGGCCCGCGTGGGGCTGGCCGCGCCGAAGGGCGAACAACGCGGCGAAGTCATCTTCCTCAATCCGTACGACGGCAGCCTGCTGCCCGCGCTGCGCTACGACGACGCGTTCGACTGGGTCGACTCGCTGCACCGCCACCTGCTGCTGCCGCGCGACGCCGGCCGCATCGCGCTGGGCATCCTGGCCCTGTGCCTGCTGGGCCTGTCGCTGAGCGGACTGTACCTGCGGTGGCCGCGCCGCGCGGGCGACTGGCGCGCCTGGCTCAAGCTCGACCTGCGCCTGAAGGGCCGCTCGTTCCTGTGGGGCCTGCACTCGGTGGTGGGCACCTGGATGCTGGTGGGATATCTGATTTTTACCTTGACCGGCATCTACTGGAGTTTCGACGTGGTGCGCAGTTCGGTCGACGGCTGGCTGGGCGTGTCCCGCGCAGCAACAGCGACAGCGCCGGGACCGAAACCGCTGAAACTGCCGAAAGGCGTGCCACCGGCGCCGGCTGACCTGGCCGCCAGCTGGGCCACGTTCCGGCAGGCTGCACCCGACTGGCGCATGGCGTTCCTGCGCCTGCCCGAGCGCGCCACCGCGCCGCTGCAGGTGATCTGGACGGCGCAGGACGCGCCGCACGTGCGCGCGCGCGGGCGCATGTCGATCGACCAGCAGACGGGCGCCATCGTCAAAAACGAGCCGTATGCCGGCATGACGCTGGGCGGCAAGGCGCAGTCGTCGATCTATGCGCTGCACGTGGGCAGCTTCTTCGGCCTGCCGGGCCGGGTGATCATGTTCATCGTCAGCCTGGCGCTGCCCGGCTTTGCCATCACCGGCTGGCTGTTGTACCTGAACCGGCGCAGGCAGCAGCGCATCGCCGCCGCCGAACGCAGGCAGTTCGCGGCGAATTCCTTGCCGGTCGACGCGAAGTCGACGGCTGCGGCGGACCCGGTGCTGATGGCATACGCCAGCCAGACCGGCGCCGCCGAGCGGCTGGCGCTGCAAAGCGCGGCGGCGCTGCAGGCGGCCGGCGTGGCCGTGCACGTGCACTCGCTGGAAAAACTGACGCCGCCCCAGCTGGTGCAGTACCGGCGCGCGCTGTTCGTCGCCAGCAGTTTCGGCGAAGGCGAACCGCCCGACGGCGCCCGCCGCTTCAGCCGCCTGCTGCACACGGCCGCCGAAGAGCTCAAGCACCTGCAGTACGCGGTGCTGGCGCTGGGCGACCGCAACTACGTACAATTCTGCGGCTTCGGCCACGCGCTCGATGCACGGCTGCGCACCCTGGGCGCGCAGCCGCTGCATCCGCCCATCGAAGTCGACAACGGCGATGCCGGCGCGCTGGCGCGGTGGTCGCACACGCTGCGCGGCGTGATCGGCGCAGACGTGGCCGGCATGGCCGGTGTGGCCGGCGGAGATGGTGCGGCGACCATGCCCGACCTGGCGCTGTCGGCCACGGTGGCGGACACCGACTACACGGCCTGGCGCGTGCTGCGCCGCGCGCTGCTCAACCCGGGCAGCGTGGGCGACGGCCTGTATGAAATCACGCTGGCCGGCGACCCCGATACCGCATGGCGTCCCGGCGCGCTGGCCGATCTCTGGCCCGGCCACTACACTGCACCGGAATCCGCCGCGCCGGCGGCGCCGCGCCGCTACTCGCTGGCGTCGCTGCCGCAGGACGGCGTGCTGCAGCTGCTGGTGCGCCAGGTCCGTCATGCCGGTGGCCTGGGCCTGGCCTCGGGCTGGCTCACCACGCAAGTGCAGGCGGGCGACGAAGTGCGGCTGCGGCTGGTGGCCAATCCGGCGTTCGACAGCTACCCGGACGCGCGGCCGTCGATCTACATCGGCAACGGCTCGGGCATGGCGGGATTGCGTTCGCACCTGCGCGCGCGCGTGGCGGCGGGGGCGCACCGCAACTGGCTGATCTTCGGCGAGCGCCAGCGCGAGTTCGACAGCATCTGCGCGCAGGAAATCGCCGGCTGGCGCGACGCCGGCATGCTGCCGGAACTGGACCTGGTGTTCTCGCGCGACGTCGCCGGCGGCGAGTACGTGCAGGACCGCATGCGCGTGCGCGCCGATGTGCTGCGCGACTGGCTGCACGACGGCGCCGTGCTGTACGTGTGCGGCAGCCTGCAGGGCATGGCGGGTGGCGTGGATGCGGCGCTGGAAGAGATGATCGGCCGCGCGGCGGTCGATGACTTGATCGAGACGGGGCGATATCGGCGGGATGTGTACTGAATCAGCTACAGGGCCGGCGGCGCGACCGGCCCATGGATCCCCGCCTGCGCGGCAGGTCCATGGATCCCCGACTGCGCGGGCATGACGACCCGGGCGGCGGGGCTTACAGCGCCGTCTCGTAGCCTTCGAGCACGTTCACCACGTTCACGCCCAGTTCCTTGACCGCGTATCCGCCTTCGAAGATGAACGCGGTCGGCAGGTTCAGGTACGCGAGCCGCTCGCCGATTTTCAGGTAGTCGGCGCTCTGCAGGGCAAAGCGCGACAGCGGGTCGCCTGCGAACGTGTCCACGCCCAGCGACACCACCAGCGCATCGGCGCCAAAGCTGCCCAGGCGGATGCACGCCGTCTCCAGCGCGGCAAACCAGGCGTGAGCCGAGCTGCCCTGGGCCAGCGGCAGGTTCATATTGAATCCCAGTCCGGCGCCGTCGCCCCGTTCGTCGGCGTGGCCCAGATAAAACGGGTACTCGCTGCGCGGGTCGGCGTGGATCGAGACGAACAGCACGTCGCTGCGGTCGTAGAAAATGCTCTGGGTGCCGTTGCCGTGGTGGTAGTCGAGGTCGAGGATGGCCACCTTGCGGGCGCCGTCGTCGAGCAGGTGCTGGGCGGCCAGCGCGGCGTTATTGAGAAAACAGTAACCGCCGAAAAAATCCTTGCCCGCGTGGTGGCCGGGCGGACGACTGAGGACAAACGCGCCGCGCTCGCCCAGGCGCAACGCGTGGGCGGCGTTGACGGCGCAGTCGGCGCCCGTCTTGGCGGCGATCCAGGTGCCGGCCGTGAGCGGCGTGCCGCTGTCCATCGAGTACAGGCCCATCCTGGCCGTAAAATTATCGGGTTCGATATCGTGGCGCAGCGAGCGCACCGGCCACACCGAGGGCAACGCGTCGCGGCCCGCGTTGGCGGGGTCGAGCGCCAGCCAGTCGCTCCAGGCGGTGCGCAGGAAGTGCAGGTAGCGCGGGGTATGGATGCGTTCGAGCGACATCAGGGGCACGCCCTGCGGCGTGACGATGCGGCCCAGCCCGCGCCGGCCCAGTTCGGCCAGGACGGCATCGGCCCGTTCCGGTTTTTCAAAGCAGGGCACCAGCGCGCCCCGGAAAAATTCGTGGCGGCCCCGGTGCTGGGCGTGCAGCTCGTTGTAGAAAGTTAGCACGCGCCCGTCCCGTGGCGGCTCAGTCGCAGCCGGGGCTGGAGTGGCACAAGTTGCTGTTGCGGTAGGCGGCCACGTACTCGTCGAAACCGGTGCGCGGCGCCGCTTCCATCTCGGTCTGCTCGGCCAGCGACGCGGCGGCCATGGCGTCGAGCGTGGCCGCTTCGTCGGCCGTGGGCGCCGTGCTGCGGAAATAGGCGGCGTGCTTGGCGCTTTGCGCCAGGCCGAACGCGGCAAACGAATTGCCGTGTTCGCGCAGCGCGTCCAGCACCTGGGCCGACGGCGTCAGGCTGGCGTCGGCCAGCTTCGGGCTTTGCGCCGCCAGCGCGTCGGCGTGGGCGGTGTCGCCGCGCAGGCTGTCGAGCCGCGCGGCGACCGGGCGGATGCGTTCGAGCAGTTCCGCGCCCCATTGCTGCAGGCTGATGGGGCCGTCGTCGTTCTCGAGCATCAGGCCCGGACGGCGGCCTTCCTTGACGGTGCGGGCAAAGTTGGCCGTGTGGCGCTGGCCTTCCTGCGGCGCGATGGCCGGGCTGTCCTCGAGCGCGCAGAACAGCAAGAAGGCGTCGAGCAGGCGGCCGGCCTGCACGCTGATGCCCACCGGCTCGAACGGGTCCACGTCCATGCAGCGCACCTCGATGTACTGCACGCCGCGCGCGCACAGCGCCTGGATCGGCCGCTCGCCGGTCTGGATCACGCGCTTGGGGCGGATGGTGGCGTAGTACTCGTTTTCGATCTGCAGCACGTTGGTGCTGAGCTGGATCCATTCGCCGTCGCGCTTGGTACCGAGCTCGGCATACGGAGCGTACGGCTGGTTGACGGCGCGCGTCAGGGCCGCCACATAGCTGTCTAGGCAATTCTCGTGCGGACGCAGGCCGGACTGGGCGTCGTTCTGATAGCCGAGGTCGCTCATGCGCAGGCTGGTGGCGTATGGCAGGTACAGGGTGTCGTCCGACAGCTTTTCGAGCTGGTGCGCGCGGCCGCGCAGGAAACCGGCCGCCAGCGCCGGCGACGCGCCGAACAGGTACATCAGCAGCCAGCTGTAGCGGCGGAAGTTGCGGATGGTGGCCAGGTACGCTTCCGACTGGTACGCCTTGGCGCTCAGCTGTTTTTTGCCTTGCGGGTTGCCCGATGCGCGCTGGGCGTCGTCCTCGGCCAGCACGCGCCACAGGCGCTCGTCGAGCGAGTAGTTGTAATGGATGCCCGCGATGCACTGCATGGCCTTGCCATAGCGCAGCGCCAGGCCGCGCCGGTACACGTGCTTGAGCATGCCCAGGTTGGAGGTGCCGTACCAGGCAATCTCGATGTCTTGCTCGGGCGGCAAGTCGCACGGCATCGACTGGCTCCACAGCAGTTCATTGCCCAGCTTGGTGTAGGCATAGCGGTGAATGCCGTCCAGGCTGGCAATCGTGGTGGCAATGTCGGCTTGCGCGGGGGTGATGAATTCGAGCAGGGTTTCTGCGTAATCGGTGGTGATTTGCGGGTGGGTGAGCGCGGCGCCCAGGGCCACCGGGTGGCGGGTGCGCGCCAGTTGGCCGCCGGCGTCGACGCGCAGGGTTTCGCGCTCGATGCCGCGCAAGCCGCCACCGAGCACGGCGCGGTGTTTTTCATCGGCCAGCAGGGCCAGGCGTCGTGTCAGTTGAGTTGCCAATTTGTAATCCTTTTGAGCAAAAGCAGTCGCTATTTTGGTGCTGAGAGTAACCGAAATTGGCCGAACGCGCCGAGAGCCACTGAACCCCGCGAGAAAGAAGAGCATTTTAACAAAATGCGCCCCGCAAAATACGTGCGTCAGCGGACACATGCATTTGCCGCACCGGACAAACCGTTTGGCAAACAGGAAAATTTCGCGATCTTTATGAAGCTACCCATAATCGTTCCTGTAGCGTAACTATTCGGAGCAGCAAAATGAGCCAGCGTCATTACCATTCGGTCCTCTTCATCGATGCCCGCGTCGCCGACGCCGCGGTCCTGACGGCCGCTGCGGCCGACGGCGTATTGGTGGTGCAGCTGGCGCCGGAAGGCGATGGCGTGGCGCAGATCGCGGCCGCCCTGCAGGGCCTGGAAGGCCTGGACAGCATCCAGATCGTCTCGCACGGCGCCAGCGGCCAGCTGTACCTCGGCGACACCGTGCTGGACGCCGCCGGCCTGGCCGCCCATGCGGCAGCGCTGCAGCAATGGGGCGCGGCCCTGCGCGACGGCGGCGACCTGCTGTTGTACGGCTGCGACGTGGCGCAGGGCGAGGCGGGCGCGGCGTTCATCGACGCCCTGTCCGACCGCACCGGCGCCGACGTGGCCGCATCGACCGACGTCACCGGCAGCGACCTGCTGGGCGCCAACTGGGTGCTGGAGGCGAACACCGGCAGCATCGAGGCCGCCAGCGCCATCTCGGCCCAGGCCCAACAGGAGTATGCGCACACGCTGCTGGCCAACAACGGCACCATCGGCTTCGGCACCAATGCCGACGTCACGCTGCTCACCGCCACCGGCCTGGCTGCCGGCAGCGTGGTCAGCATCAACAACGTCGTCGGCAGCGGACTCGACCTGTATGCGCAAAGCACCAACGGCGGCAGCATCACCGTCGTCAACGCCAACGGCACCAGCGTGCTGGGCGTCCCCGTCAACGACGACCGTCTGACCATCAACGGCTCGCTGCTCTCGCCGATCAGCTACGTGGACCTGCGCGCCAGCAGCGGCGTGTTCGACCTCACCAGCATCAAGATCGGCAGCGGCAACCTGGTGGGCAACCTGCTGGGCAACGTGGTGTTTACCGTGTATGCGCTGGACGCCAACTTCCAGCCCATGGGCGGGGGCCAGTCGGTGGTGGGCCTGGTCGTCAACGAAGCGGGCCTGCTCAACCTGGGTTCGGATGCCAATTTCAAGGGCATCTTCGGCGTGCGCATCGTCAATCCGCTGGGCTTCGAGGTCGCCATCGACGACGTGGCCATTGCCAACGCCCGCGTTGCGCCATCGATCACGTCCGCCGCGTACAACGCCGGCGCCGGCGTGCTCACCGTCACTGCCGCCGGCATCAACGCCGGCGACAACATCGATCCGTCCAAGCTCACCGTGACCGGCCAGGGCGGCAGCTACACGCTGACGTCGCCCGTGGTGGCTGCCGCCAGCGGCACGTCGTTTACCATCGTGCTCAACGGGGCCGACAAGCTGGCCCTGAACGGCGTGCTCAACAACGCTGGCGGGGCGGCCGTGGACGGCACC
>JBEVMD010000203.1:0-3337 GCA_040508835.1 Duganella sp.
ACTGATCGTATTCGAACTCAAGGACCCGCGCGTCGGCATGATCACGCTGGCAGAGGTGCAGATCACCCCGGACTACGCCCACGCCAAGATTTATTTCACCATGCTCAAGGACGATCCCGAGACGGTGAAAAACACGCTGGACGGACTGCGCGCCGCGTCCGGTTACCTGCGCAATATGCTGGGCAAGCGCCTGCACATCCACACGCTGCCGCAGCTGCACTTCGTGCACGACACATCGGCCGCGCGCGGCATGGCCATGTCGGCGCTGATCGACCAGGCCAACGCCACCCGCTCGCTCGATGATGGTGTTGACGAAGGTGCTAAAGACGGCAAGGAAGAATGAACCAGGCCAAAGTAAAGCGCGTGCGCGACCTGGTCGATGGCGTGCTGTTGCTCGACAAGCCGGTGGGCTTTTCCAGCAATGACGCGCTGATCAAGGCCAAGCGCGTGCTCAACGCCAAGAAGGCTGGCCACACGGGCACGCTCGATCCGTTTGCCACGGGACTGTTGCCGCTGTGTTTTGGCGAAGCCACCAAGTTCTCGCAGGATTTACTGGAAGCCGATAAAACCTACGAGACCGTGGTGCACCTGGGCCAGACCACGGACACGGGCGACACCGAAGGCGAAGTGGTCGATACCCGCGAGGTCAACGTCACGCTCGACCAGATCCACGCCGTGCTGGACCAGTTCCGCGGCCCGATCGCGCAAGTGCCGCCCATGTATTCGGCGTTGAAACGCGACGGCAAGCCGCTGTACGAGTATGCGCGCGCCGGCATCACGCTCGAGCGCGAAGCGCGCAACGTCATCATCCACAAGCTGGAACTGGTGTCGTACGAGGCGCCGATGCTGACCTTGTCGGTGACCTGCAGCAAGGGCACGTACATCCGCGTGCTGGGCCAGGACATCGGCGAAGCATTGGGCTGCGGCGCGCACCTGAACGCCTTGCGCCGCACCCAGGTGGGGCCTTTGAGCATGGAACACATGATCACGCTCGACGCCCTGATCGCGCACCCTGCGCCGTTGACGCTGCTGGCGCCGGTCGATGCGCTGCTGGCCAGCTTTCCGGCCGTGCAGCTGAATGCCGACCTGGCCAGGCGCTTCCTGAACGGCCAGCGCCTGGCGTTGGGCAAGGAAGACATCGTGGTCCCGGCCGAGCAGGGCCGGGTAAGGGTTTATCTCGACGACAAGCTGCTAGGCACCGCCATCCTGGGCGAGTACAGCATCCTGGCGCCCGAGCGTCTGATCGCTTTTGCAGCACCGGTTGTGACACCGGCAGTGTGCGCTGAATAGCCACGTCCAGCAACGCATTGAAAATAACCAGGTTCCCGGCGATAGAGTTGCAACGCAACATGCTATACTAGCCGGCTTTCCGTACAGCTTATTGTACGCACCCGCAGTTTTTCCGCAAATATACGACTATGTCCACTACTAAACGCGCAATTCGCAACATTGCAATCATCGCCCACGTTGACCACGGTAAAACCACCCTGGTTGACCAACTGCTCCGCCAGTCCGGCACCTTCCGCGAAAACCAGGCGGTCGATACCCGTGTCATGGACTCGAACGACCTCGAAAAAGAGCGCGGCATCACGATTCTGTCCAAGAATTGCGCAGTCGAGTACGAAGGCACCCACATCAACATCGTTGACACCCCAGGCCACGCCGACTTCGGCGGCGAAGTGGAACGCGTGCTGTCGATGGTTGACTCGGTTCTGCTGCTGATCGATGCCCAGGAAGGCCCGATGCCACAGACCCGCTTTGTGACCCGTAAGGCGCTGGCCCTGGGCCTGAAGCCTATCGTCGTCGTCAACAAGGTCGACCGTCCAGGTGCACGTCCTGAATGGGCGATCAACCAGACTTTCGAACTGTTCGACAAGCTGGGCGCGACCGACGAACAGCTGGACTTCCCGATTGTTTACGCTTCGGGTCTGAACGGCTACGCCGGCCTGACCGAAGACGTGCGCAGCGGCGACATGAAGCCGCTGTTCGACGCCATCCTGCAACACGTACCAGTGCGTGACGACAATCCGGACGGTCCGCTGCAGATGCAGATCACCTCGCTCGACTACTCGTCGTACGTGGGTAAAATCGGTATCGGCCGTATCAACCGCGGCCGCGTGAAAACCGGCCAGGACGTCATCGTCCTGAACGGCCCAGGCGCTACCCCGATCAAGGGCCGCATCAACCAGGTGCTGAACTTCAAGGGCCTCGAGCGCGTGCTGGTGGACGACGCTGTTGCCGGCGACATCGTGCTGATCAACGGTATCGAAGAAATCGGCATCGGTTCGACCGTGTGCGCACCGGACACCCCGGAAGCGCTGCCGATGCTGACCGTCGACGAGCCGACCCTGACCATGAACTTCATGGTCAACAACTCGCCGCTGGCTGGCCGCGAAGGCAAGTTCGTGACCTCGCGTCAACTGCGCGACCGTCTGGACAAAGAACTGAAAGCCAACGTGGCACTGCGCGTGGCGCCGACCGACGACGACACCACGTTCGAAGTCTCGGGCCGCGGCGAGCTGCACCTGACCATCCTGATCGAAAACATGCGTCGCGAAGGTTTCGAGATGGCCGTTTCGCGTCCGCGCGTGGTGTTCAAGATGGTCGATGGCGTGCGCCATGAGCCGTACGAGCAACTGTCGGTCGACGTGGAAGAAGCCAACCAGGGCGGCGTCATGGAAGAGCTGGGCCGTCGTCGTGGCGACCTGCAAAACATGGAATCGGACGGCAAAGGCCGTGTGCGCCTGGAATACCGTATTCCAGCACGTGGCCTGATCGGCTTCCAGGGCGAATTCATGACCCTGACCCGTGGTACCGGCCTGATGAGCCACGTGTTCGATGCATACGCACCAGTCGACACCTCGAAAGGTGAGCTGGGCGGCCGTCGCAACGGCGTGCTGATCTCGCAAGACGACGGCGCTGCCGTGGCCTACGCCATCTGGAAACTGCAGGATCGCGGCCGCATGTTCGTGGTCCACAACGACCCGGTGTACGAAGGCATGATCATCGGCATCCACTCGCGCGACAACGACCTGGTCGTGAACCCGATCAAGGGCAAGCAGCTGACCAACGTGCGTTCGTCGGGTACCGACGAAGCCGTGCGCCTGGTGCCGCCGATCCAGATGTCGCTGGAATACGCTGTCGAATTCATCGACGACGACGAACTGGTGGAAATCACCCCGAAATCGATCCGTCTGCGCAAGCGTCACCTGAAAGAGCACGAGCGTAAGAAAGCTTCCCGCGAAGCATAAGTCGCGACTGGTCGTCAGATCATGAAGCCGCCTTCGGGCGGCTTTTTTCATTTGCGTTTTCGCTCTTGGTGGGTTACTTTGGTGCG
>JBEVMD010000218.1:0-8898 GCA_040508835.1 Duganella sp.
GGCAAGGCCGCTTCGATGAAGCGGTAGACGCCGCTGGCGGCCGGGTCGGCCACCATGCGGCGCGCGGCCGCCACGGCCAGCACGGACACCAGCCACAGGCCGCCAAAGATCATCACGCCCAGTCCCAGCAGCACGCCCCAGTCCTTGAGCGGCGCGCCGCCGATCATCATCTCGTTTTGCGGCGCGGTCGTGGCGACCGGCTCCTTGCGGGCGGCGGCAGAAATCTGGCTCAGCGTTTCCTTCGAGATGCGCCAGACCTGGCGGTCGCCATCGCTGCTGCGGGTGAGCAGGATCGGCATTTTCTTCCCCTGCAACGTCACCTCGCCGATGTCTTCCCGGTCGGGATCGAGTTCGTCGTCGAGCCGGCCCGTCTCGTCGTTGGACAGCGCGGCAAACGGCTTGAGCGAACCATTGTCGTCGAGCATGCCGTGGAACGTGCGCGCCTGGCTGGCGGCCGCCATCTGCTGGCGGGCGTTGGCCGGCGGCGTCATGTCGAAATACTGGGCGGCGCGGTCGTAATCGAGTTGGGCCAACGCGCCGATCAGGCCGGCGACGGCCGAGCGCGGCGTTTCGCGGCCCAGGGTGTCGGCAGGGACGGCGGGCGCTTCGGCGGCAGGTTTTTCGGGGGTGGCGGCAGCGCTGGCCGGCAGGGAAAACGCCAGCAGCAGCCAGAGCAGAAATACGGAATAAAAACGCGGGCGCAAAGGGGCTCCTTGGTTCGGGTGAGGCATGGCTGGGACGGGGTCCAGCCATGCGCAAAATCTGGGTAGACGCGGATGCAACTGCGGAGGCATAACGCCGATACATGACGCGGATACATAAAGCGGATACATAGCGCGGATACATAACGCGGATAAAAAGCGCGGGTGCAAAGCGCACCATGCTGGCACGGCGCCAGGTGCAACAGGCGCCGGAGCATGAGCATGAGCGGGCAGTCTAGCACCGGCAACGCCAGCGGTACGCACAATTGCTGGGTAGTAACGAGACTGCAGCGGGCGCGCTTCGCTCAGCCGGCGTTGCCTGCGTGCCCGCCGGGATCCAGGAATTGCCGCTCGATGGCCCGCACGGCGCCCATGTCGCGCAGCAGCGCATCGACGCAGGCCGGATCGAAATGCGTGCCCTTCTGGCCCAGCAGATACGTGACGGCGCGCTCGATGGACCAGCCGGGCTTGTACGGACGGGGATTGGTGAGCGCATCGAACACGTCGGCCACGGCGACGATGCGGCCATGCAGCGGGATGGCGTCGCCGGCCAGTCCGCGCGGATAACCGCGGCCGTCGTAGCGCTCGTGGTGGCTGATGGCGATGACGGCGCCGGCCTGCAGCAGCGGCGACGCGCTGCCCGCGAGGATGTCGGCGCCCATTTGCGGATGGCGCTGCATGATGTCGCGCTCTGCCGGCGTCAGCGGACCGGGCTTGAGCAGGACCGCGTCGGGAATGCCGACCTTGCCGATATCGTGCATCGGCGCCGCCTCGCGGATCAGGTTGCACTCGGCCGGCGGCAGTCCCAGCTGGCGCGCAATCAGGCGCGTGTAGGCGGCCATGCGCGACAGGTGCGAGCCGGTGTCGGCATCGCGAAATTCGGCAGCGCGGGACAGGCGCTCGATGGCTTCGTGTTCGCGCGCCACGATGTCGGCGGTGGCCTTGCGCACGGCAACCGCCAGCGTCTCGGCCCGCCGCGCCAGTTGCTGGCGCGCCTGGTGCAAGGCCAGCAGGTTGCCGATGCGGGCATTGAACTCGGCGCCGTTGACGGGCTTGATCAGGAAATCGTTGGCGCTCAGCCGCAGCGCCTCGTGGCGCACGGCGATCTCGGTGGCCGAGGTCACCATCACGACCGGCACGTCGCGCAGCGCGGCCATGGCGCGGAAGCGGCGCAGGAATTCCAGGCCGTCGATGCCGGGCATCAGGTAATCGACCACCACCAGGTCGGGCGCCTGTTGCGCGCACCAGCCGAGCGCGGCCAGCGGGTCGCGCATGGGCACGGCCACCGTGCGCTCCAGCATGCCCAGCATGAGGCGGAACACATCGAGATTGAACGGGTCGTCATCGACCACCAGCACGGTCATGGCGTCGCGCCGAACGGCTGGCGGCTCGGCGCCCGTCCGCGACTTTTTTTGCATACGGCACCCAACACGGTTGAACGAGTCCATATCACCATACTACTCCGGGCGTCTTGCGGCAACTGCGGTCGGTGCGTCCCCTAACGGTGGCCGCCGCACCGGGCAGGTATGGTGGACCCATCGCCGCTGCTGGCGACACGATCCCCACACACGTCAACCTGGTGAAATCATGCAACCTGCACAAACGCCCTCCCGTCCGCTGGCCAGGCCCGGCACTGCCGCCGCCGGCCCGCGCCGCACGACCGCACCTGCGGCGTCCCCTGCCCGTGACCGCGACAGCCTGGTCGCATTGCTGTGCGCCGAAGTCCAGGCTTTTACGGCCGTGCTGACCAAATGAAGCGCACCGCGACATGGCGCGCAGCCTGGCCCTGCACCGCGCTGGCGTTCATGCTGGCCGGCTGCGGCCAGAAATCCGAATCGCCGGTGCAGGCGCCCGGCGCGGCCACGTCCGCCAAGACCAAAACGCTCGAGGCCGGCGCCGCGCTGCTGCAGGACAAGCCGCCGGTCGAGGCGCTCAATGCCTACCTCGACGGCTTCCATTTTTACAGCGGCAAGCCGGACCAGCAGATGGAAGCGCACCACTACTGCGCCATCCTCAACGACGAAGTGATCCAGTGCGTGATCTACGACGGCAACGTCAAGGACGCCAAGCTGATGGGCGTGGAATACATCGTCAGCGGCGCCCTGTTCCAGACCCTGCCCGCCGCGGAACAGGCGCTGTGGCACAGCCATGTGCACGAAGTAAAATCAGGACAGCTGATCGCGCCCGGCATCCCCGACGTGGCGGAAAAAGCGCTGATGAAAAAGCTGGTGGGCACCTACGGCAAGACCTGGCACACCTGGCATACCGATCTCGACAAACGGCTGCCGCTGGGCGTGCCGCAGCTGATGATGGGCTTTACGGCCGACGGCCAGGCCGATGCCGCCATGGTGGCAGCGCGCGACCAGCGCTTTAACACCAGCAGCGCAAAAAACCGCGCCAGCCGGGCCGACATTGCGGCGCCACCGGTGGCCCCCGGCGCCGATCGCTGGCAGCACGGCCAGGCGTTCCAGATCGCCGATCCCACCGGTGCGCGCCACACGCATGCGCCAGCCGCGACCGATACCCGGTCGCCAGGTGGGGCCGGGCCGGACCGGTGATGGCCCGGGCAGCGTAAAATACTGTCCAGGACACCCCAAAAAAAACATCTCCAGGTCACGACCATGCCCTTCTCCGCACTACGCCAGGCAGCCCAGCACGACGTTCCCGACTTCGGCATGGTCTTCGATGCGGTGCCGGCGCCCTACCTGGTGCTGTCGCCGCAACTGACCATCCTGGCCGCCAATGCGGCGTACCTGCGCATTGCGGGACGCAGCCGCGCCAGCATCGTGGGACGGAATATCTTTGCGGCGTACCCCGCCAATCCGGACGAACCGCTGGCCGACGGCGTGGCCAGTCTGTCCCACTCCCTGCAGCAGGTGCTGGCCACCGGCCGCCCCGAGACACTGGCTGCGATCCGCTACGATATCGCGACCGAACCGGACGGCGATGAATTCGTGCAGCGCTACTGGCGAACCACCAACACGCCGATGCTGGCCGCCGACGGCAGCGTGCGCTGGATCATCCACACGGTGGAGGAAATCACTGCCGCGTTCATTCCGGAAGGACGCCAGCTGCGCAACGTGCTGGCCAATGTGACCGACGTTATCCGCATGCTCAGGACGCCGGACGACATCGGCTATGAAGCGGCCGCCATCCTGGGCGATGCGCTGCAGGCGAGCCGGGTGGGCTACGGCGCCCTCGACCCCGGATGCGCGGCCCTGCACGTGGCGCGCGACTGGTGCGCCGACGGCGTGGCCAGCCTGGCGGCGCCAGCGCCGCTGCACGACCACGATTATTTCATTGACGACCTTGCCATGGGCGAATTGATCGTCATCGGCAACGTGGCGGACGATGCGCGCACCGCCGGCGCAGCGCCGGCCTGGCGCGCGCGCAGCGCCGCCGCGCTGGTGCTGGCGCCGATCGTCGAACAGGGCGTGCTGGTGGCCGTGCTGTTCGTGCATGACGCCGCTGCGCGCGACTGGACCGTGGAAGAACTGCTGCTGATCAAGGAAGTAGCGGCCCGCATCGGCACCGCCGACGAACGCCTGCGCGTGGCCGCCGCGCTGCGCGAGAGCGAGGCCAAGTTTCGCACCATTGCCGACGCCATGCCGCAGATGGTGTGGTCCACCCTGCCCGACGGCTACCACGATTACTACAACGAACAATGGTATCGCTTCACGGGCGTGCCGCGCGCTTCCACCGATGGCGACGGCTGGAACGGCATCTTCCACCCCGACGACCAGGACCGCGCCTGGGAAGCATGGCACACCGCGCTTGCGACCGGCAACACGTACGAGATCCAGTACCGGCTGCGCCATTCGAGCGGCGTGTACCGCTGGGTGCTGGGCCGCGCGCTGCCGGTGCGCAATGACGACGGCGCCATCATCCGCTGGATGGGCACGTGCACCGACATCGAGGATCAAAAGCAGGCCGAAGAGACGCTGCGCGCGGCCAATGGCCGAAAGGATGAATTCCTGGCCATGCTGGCCCATGAACTGCGCAACCCGCTGGCGCCCATCGGCAGCGCCGCGCAGATCATGCTGCTGCGGCCCGGCGACCCGCACGCCGTGCAAAAGTCGGGGCAAGTGATCCTGCGCCAGGTGCGCCACCTGACCGCGCTGGTGGACGACTTGCTCGATGTCTCGCGCGTCACCCACGGCCTGATCCAGATCGAGCGCGCGCCGCTCGACGCCATCGACGTGCTGCGCAGCGCCGTCGAGCAGGCGCAGCCCCTGATCGACGCGCGCGGCCATCGCCTTTCGCTGGACCTGGAAGCCACGCCGGTGATGGTGCTTGGCGACCGCATGCGGCTGGTGCAGGTCGTGGCCAACCTGCTCAATAACGCCAGCAAGTACACGCCTGTGGGCGGCGCGATTGCCGTCTCGCTGGCGGCCGCGAACGGCCAGGCCTGCATCACGGTGGCCGACAACGGCTGCGGCATCGAGCCGGCGCTGCTGCCCCACGTGTTCGACCTGTTTATCCAGGCCAAGCGCACGCCGGACCGGCACCAGGGCGGCCTCGGCCTGGGCCTGACGCTGGTATGGCGCCTCATGGCCTTGCATGGCGGCACGGTGGAAGCGCACAGCGCGGGCGTGGGCCTGGGCAGCCGTTTTACGGTCCGGCTGCCCATCCTGGCTGCGGGGTGACGGCTACTGGACCAGCTGCCTGATTTTTTCTTCCAGCATGTCGAAGCGAAACGGCTTCGGCACGATCTCGAGCGGCAGGGCCGGCTCGGTGGGCGTTGGCAACCGGTCCATATAACCGGTCGCTGCCAGCAGCTTCATCTGTGGGTACTGCCGGTAGGCCTGCTGGGCCAGCTCGATGCCGCTCATTCCGCCTGGCATCACGATATCGGTGAACATCAGGTCCACCACGTGCCCCTGCGCCAGGAACGCCAGCGCCGCTTCGCCGCTGGATGCGGTATCGACCACGTAGCCCAGCGAGCCCAGGAAGGCAGTGGTCAGGGTGCGGATATCGGGATTGTCGTCCACGACCAGAATCCGCCTGGCGCGCCAGCGGCTTCGATGCTGGGCGTGCCCGGACTGCGGCTCGGTGCGCGGCGCACCGCTGTCGACCTTGGCCGGCGCCTCGGCCGGCGTGGCAACGGGAAAGCGCAGCGCTACCGTGGCGCCCTGCCCCGGCGCGCTGGCGATGTGCAGCTTGCCCTGCGACTGTTCCGCAAACCCGTGCACCATCGCCAGTCCGAGCCCGGTGCCCGGTCCCTTGGTGGTGAAAAATGGCTCCGTGGCCCGGCGCACGGTTTCCTCGCTCATGCCCGTGCCCTCGTCGCGGATCGCCACCTCCACGTAGCTGCGGGGCGAACCGCCGCGCCCGCCCGGCAGTGCGACCATGGCGGTGCTGACGGTGATCTGGCCGCCATCGGGCATGGCTTCCTGGGCGTTGACCAGCAGGTTGAGCAAGGCCGATTCCAGGTGGTCGGGATCGACCTGGCACTTGGGCAGGTTGGTGCCCAGCTCGAGGCGCAGCGAGGTGGACGACGCGAGCGTGGGCGCGACCATGTCGCTGAGCGCCAGCACCGCCTGGTTCAACGATACGGCCTGAGGATTGAGGTTCTGCTTGCGGGCAAACGTCAGTAGCTGCTGGGTAAGCCGGACGGCCTTTTCCAGCGCATTGCGGCTGCGTTCGAGCGCCAGCACGGCCACGTCGGACCCATGCAGTTCGCGCGTGGCCATTTCCAGGTTGCCGGTGGCAATGTGCAGCAGGTTATTGAAATCATGCGCCAGTCCGGCCGTGAGGGCGCCGATGGCTTCCATCTTTTGCGACTGGATCGAGGACTGGTGTGCGTTGAACTTGTCGGTGATATCGAGCTGCGACGCAAAGTAATACAACAGCGCGCCGCCCGCGTCGAACACGGGTCCCATGTACAGTCCGTTCCAGAAAGCTGTGCCGTCAGCCTTGTAATTGAGGATATCCACTGCCACGGCGCGCTGCTCCTCGATGCCGCGCCGGATTTCCGCCACGGTGTCGCGGTTGGTGGCCTCCCCCTGCAGGAAACGGCAATTACGCCCCAACAGCTGCGCCTCCGTATAGCCGGTCAGGTCCTGGAAGGCGCCGTTGGCAAACACGATGGGATTGTCGGGCTGGCGCGGATCGGTGATGATCATCGGCATGCGCGTCATTTCGATGGCGGCAAAAAAGACATTGCTGCGGTCGCCCAAGCCGTCCCGCGTCACGTACGTGGCCTGCCAGTGCTCGACGCCAGGATTGCCCAGCGGATTGTAGCTGCTGCCTTCCAGCTCGCCGTCCGCCCTGATGCCCCTGGCGCCGCCTGCCGGCGCCTCGCCGCCCTGGTCGCGCACCGATTTACCGATGGTCATGTTCTCTCCCTCTAAAAGCATACCGTAGCACTGCTGCCGTGACGTCTCTGTGGGGTGCTTAACATGCGACGTCGTCAGCAAAAAACCCGTATGCTCTGTGATGCAGACCCGACAGTTAACGGCCGGGTTGCCGCCTGTAATTTCTCGATTTCACGAGCTTTCCATCCACTTCAAGGAATCACGCACCGATGACTACACCGACACTGTTCACCCCCTACTCGCTGGGACCGCTGTCCCTGGCCAACCGCATCGTCATGGCGCCGCTCACGCGCAACCGCGCCGGCGCCGGCTTCGTCCCCTCGGAACTGGCCCCGACCTACTACGGCCAGCGCGCCGACGCCGGCCTGCTGATCGCGGAAGCGACGCAGGTATCGCAGCAGGGCCAGGGCTACCAGGACACGCCCGGCATCTACACCCAGGCCCAGATCGACGGCTGGAAAAAAGTCACCGACGCCGTGCACGCCAAGGGCGGCAAGATCTTCCTGCAACTGTGGCACGTGGGCCGCATCTCGCACGTCGACCTGCAGCCGGACGGCGGCGCGCCCGTGGCGCCGTCGGCCATCCGCGCCGAGACCAAGACGTTCGTCAACAACCAGTTTATGGACGTGTCCGAACCGCGCGCGCTGGCGCTCGATGAACTGCCCGGCATTATCGAAGACTTCCGCAAGGGCGCAGCCAACGCGATTGCCGCCGGGTTCGACGGCGTGGAAGTGCACGGCGCCAACGGCTACCTGCTCGACCAGTTTGCCAAGGACGGCGCCAACCAGCGCACCGACGCCTACGGCGGCTCGGTCGAAAACCGCGCGCGCCTGCTGGTGGAAGTGACGGCCGCCGTGGTGCGCGAAGTGGGCGCCGAGCGCACCGGCGTGCGCATCTCGCCCGTGTCGCCGGCCAACGCGATTTCGTGCAGCAATCCGCAGGAACAGTTCGACTACATCACCGACCAGCTGAGCGCACTGGGCATCGTGTACCTGCACGTGGTGGAAGGCGCCACCGGCGGCGCGCGCGACGAAGCGCCGTTCGACTTCATGGGCCTGCGCAAGCGTTTTAAAAACACCTATATCGCCAACAACGGCTACGACCTGCGCCTGGCTACCACGCATCTCGACGGCGACCAGGCCGACCTGATCGCGTTCGGCCGCCCGTTCATCGCCAACCCCGACCTGGTGCAGCGCCTGCAGGCGGATGCGCCGCTGGCCGAGCCGGACCACGACACCCTGTACGGCGGCGGCGCCAAGGGCTATACGGACTATCCGACCCTGGCTCAGGGTCGGTAACCGGCCAGGCGGCGCAGCAGGCCGCCTGCAGCCGATGCGTCCCGCCCCAGGCGTTGCATGATTGCAGCGCCTTTTTTTTGCTGTACCTCCTGGGCAAAACCGGGCACTATTTAAAGCCGGGGCCGGCATCTGGCAGGGATTGCGGGCCACTATCAACTCAGGAGGAGTCGTATGAGCCAAGATCGCACCGGGGCCAAGTGCCCGTTCAGCCAGGCCGGCAATGCCGGCACCACCAACCGCGACTGGTGGCCCGACCAGTTGCGGCTCGACCTGCTGCACCAGCATTCCAGCAAATCCGACCCGATGGGCGCGGACTTCGACTACCGCAAGCAATTCGATTCCCTCGACCTGGCCGCCGTCAAGCGCGACCTGGCTGCGCTGATGACGGACTCGCAGGACTGGTGGCCGGCCGACTTCGGCCACTACGGCGGCCTGTTCGTCCGCATGGCCTGGCACAGCGCAGGCACGTACCGCATCGGCGATGGTCGCGGCGGCGGTGGTCGTGGTCAGCAACGTTTCGCGCCATTGAACTCATGGCCGGACAATGTGAACATCGATAAGAGCCGCCGACTGCTTTGGCCC
>JBEVMD010000275.1:0-3338 GCA_040508835.1 Duganella sp.
ATCTGATGATCGTGGCCGGCACGCTGTGCAACAAGATGGCGCCGGCGCTGCGCAAGGTCTACGACCAGATGCCGGAACCGCGCTGGGTCATCTCGATGGGCACCTGCGCCAACGGCGGCGGCTATTACCACTATTCGTACTCGGTGGTGCGCGGCTGCGACCGCATCGTGCCGGTGGACGTGTATGTGCCGGGCTGTCCGCCCACTGCTGAAGCCCTGCTGTACGGCATCATGCAGCTGCAGAACAAGATCAAGCGTACCAACACCATCGCCCGATGACTACCAAATTAGAACAACTCCAAACCGCCCTCGGCACTGCCCTGGGCGAACGCTTTAGTGGCGTCCGTACGACCGTCGCGCTGGGGGAAATCACCCTGGTCGTGCCGGCGGCCAACTACTACAACGTATTGCAGACGCTGCGCGACGACCCGACGCTGGGCTTCGAGCAAGCGATCGACCTGTGCGGCGTCGACTACCTGACCCATGGCGAAGGCACGTGGGACGGCCAGCGTTTCGCGGTCGTCGTGCACCTGCTGTCCATCAAGCACAACTGGCGCGTGCGCGTGCGCAGTTTTGCGCCGGACGACGAGATGCCGGTGTTCCCGTCGATCACGCCGCTGTGGCGCGCGATGAACTGGTTCGAGCGTGAAGCGTTCGACATGTTCGGCATCCTGTTCGAGAACCACAACGACTTGCGCCGCATTCTGACCGACTACGGCTTCATCGGCCATCCGTTCCGCAAGGACTTCCCGGTCTCGGGCTACGTCGAAATGCGCTATGACCCCGAGCAGAAGCGCGTGATCTACCAGCCGGTCACCATCGAGCCGCGTGAAAACGTGCCGCGCGTGATCCGCGAAGAAAACTACGGGATTAAATAATGGCTGAGATTAAGAATTACACCCTGAACTTCGGTCCGCAGCACCCGGCCGCGCACGGCGTGCTGCGCCTCGTGCTCGAGCTGGACGGCGAAGTGATCCAGCGCGCCGACCCGCACATCGGCCTGCTGCACCGCGGTACCGAGAAGCTGGCGGAACAGAAAACCTACCTGCAGTCGGTGCCGTACATGGACCGCCTCGATTACGTCTCGATGATGTGCAACGAGCACGCGTACGTGATGGCCATCGAAAAGCTGCTGGGCCTGGAAGTGCCGCTGCGCGCGCAATACATCCGCGTGATGTTCGATGAAATCACCCGCATCCTGAACCACCTGATGTGGCTCGGTGCGCACGCGCTCGACGTGGGCGCCATGGGTCCGTTCCTGTACTGCTTCCGCGACCGCGAAGACCTGTTCGACGTGTACGAAGCCGTGTCGGGCGCGCGCATGCACGCGGCCTACTACCGCCCGGGCGGCGTGTACCGCGACCTGCCGGACGCAATGCCGCAGCACAAGCCGTCGATCATCCGTTCGGCCAAGGCCATTGCCGAGCTGAACGAACACCGCCAGGGTTCGGTGCTGGACTTCATCGAAGCGTTCACCGCCCGTTTCCCGACCTATGTCGACGAATACGAAACCCTGCTGACCGACAACCGCATCTGGAAACAGCGCACGGTCGGCATCGGCGTGGTGGCGCCGGAAGATGCGCTGGCCATGGGTTTCACGGGCGCCATGCTGCGCGGCTCGGGCATCCAGTGGGACCTGCGCAAGCACCAGCCGTACGAAGTGTACGACCTGATGGACTTCGACGTGCCGATCGGCACCAACGGCGACTGCTACGACCGCTACCTGGTGCGCGTGGAAGAACTGCGCCAGTCGAACAAGATCATCAAGCAGTGCGTGGAGTGGCTGCGCAACAATCCAGGTCCGGTCATCACCAGCAACCACAAGGTTGCCCCGCCTAGCCGCGTGGACATGAAGACCAATATGGAATCGCTGATCCACCACTTCAAGCTGTTTACCGAAGGTTTCCACGTGCCACCAGGCGAAGCGTATGCCGCCGTGGAACACCCGAAAGGCGAGTTTGGCGTGTACCTGCTGTCGGACGGCGCCAACAAGCCATACCGCATGAAGTTGCGCACGCCCGACTATGTGCACCTGCAAGCGCTGGACGAAATGTCGCGCGGCCACATGATTGCCGACGCCGTGACCATCATCGGTACGCAGGACATCGTGTTCGGCAGTATTGACCGCTAAGAGGCAAAAGTATGTTGTTATCAGAGCAGTGCTATCAAAAAATCGACCGCGAGCTGGCCAAGTACCCGGACGACCAGCGTCAGTCCGCCGTGATGGCGGCGCTGGCGCACGCCCAGGTGGAACTGGGCTGGATCTCGCCGGAAACCATGCAGGAACTGGCCGACTACATCCGCATGCCGGCGATTGCCGTGCAGGAAGTCGCCACGTTCTACAATATGTATAACTTGAAGCCCATCGGCAAGCACAAGATCACCGTGTGCACCAACCTGCCATGCGCGCTGTCTGGCGGCGAACGCGCCGCCCAACACCTGAAGCAAAAGCTGGGCATCGACTACCGTGACACCACGGCCGACGGCGAGTTCACGCTGATGGAAGGGGAGTGCATGGGCGCCTGCGGCGACGCACCGGTGCTGCTGGTGAACAATCACCGCATGTGCAGCTTCATGTCCAACGACAAAATCGATACCCTCGTCGGGGAACTGAGTGGGAATACTGCCAAATGACGTCACTGCATAATCGTCACATCGACCCTGTCATTCTCGCCGGCCTCGACGGTGAAAACTGGCACTTGGAAGATTACGTCAAACGGGGCGGCTACAGCGCCCTGCGCCGCATCATCGAAGAAAAGATCACCCCGGAACAGATCATCGCCGATCTGAAAGCGTCGTCGCTGCGCGGCCGTGGCGGTGCGGGTTTCCCGACCGGCCTGAAGTGGAGCTTCATGCCGCGCCAGTTCCCGGGCCAGAAGTACCTGGTCTGCAATACCGATGAAGGCGAACCGGGCACGTTCAAGGACCGCGACATCATCCGCTACAACCCGCATGCGCTGATCGAAGGCATGGCCATCGGCGCGTACGCGATGGGCATCACCGTCGGTTACAACTACATCCACGGCGAGATCTTCCAGGAATACCTGCGTTTTGAAGAAGCGCTGGAAGAGGCACGCGCTGCCGGTTTCCTGGGCGACAAGATCCTGGGCAGCGAATTCTCGTTCCAGCTGCACGCGCACCACGGTTACGGCGCCTACATCTGCGGCGAAGAAACTGCGCTGCTCGAGTCGCTGGAAGGCAAGAAGGGCCAGCCGCGCTTCAAGCCGCCGTTCCCGGCGAGCTTCGGCCTTTACGGCAAGCCCACCACGATCAACAACACCGAAACATTCGCGGCCGTGCCGTGGATCATTCGCAACAGCGGCGCGCAATACCTCGAAG
>JBEVMD010000277.1:0-2996 GCA_040508835.1 Duganella sp.
CTCGCCAACGAGGAGGACGCCATGCCGCCGATGCTGTTCGGCACGCGCCTGGAGCCGCCGCCGCCGTTCGGCGACGGCCACACGCTCTTGGTGCTGGAACCGCACGACGCCATGCGCGACTATCTGACCGAGATTTTCGACAGCGCCGGTTTTACCCTGTGCTACGACGTGGAGGAGCTCGATGGCGCGCTGCCGGCGCTGGTGGTGTGCGCGGCCGAGGACGCCGTGCGGGAGATGGCGGCGCCGCGCCTGCTGCACGCGCTGCTGCCGCCGGAGCGGCCGGACGAGGCGGCGCTGGTGTTGTACAAGCCGGCGTCGCCGCAGCAGTTGCTGGACGCCGCACGCCGGCTATTGGACGATGCACGCTTCAGCCGGGAAGACGACCGCCAGTGACGCGTTCGATGCCGGCCAGGTCGCGCCAGCTTTGCACGTCGGCATAGCCGCCAGCATCGAGCAGCGCGCGCACGGCAGCGGCCTGGTCGTAGCCGTGTTCCATCAGCAGCCAGCCTTGCGGCAGCAGGTGCGCGGGCGCGCCGGCAACCAGGATGCGCAGCGCGGCCAGGCCGTCGGCGTGGTCGGTGAGCGCGCCCACCGGCTCGAAGCGCAGGTCGCCCTCGGCCAGGTGACGGTCGCCGCTGGCGATGTACGGCGGGTTGGCGGCAATGACGTCGAACGGCGCGCCGGGTTCCCCTGGCTGCGCCAGCGCGGCAAACCAGTCGCTGTGCAAAAAGGTGACGCGGGCGCCGTTGGCGGCGGCGTTGCGGCGGGCGACGTCCAGCGCATCGGGGCTGACATCGAGCGCGGTGACGTGGGCGTCGCGCCGCGTGTGGGCCAGCGCGACGGCAATGGCGCCGCTGCCGGTGCCCATGTCGAGCACGCGGCCGCCGTGCGGCAGGCGCGCGAGCGCCAGTTCCACCAGCAGCTCGGTATCGGGACGCGGTATCAGCACCGCGCCGCTCACCTCGAACGGCAGCCCGAAAAATTCGCGCTGGCCCACGATGTAGGCGACCGGTTCGCCATCGAGCCGGCGCTGCACCAGGGCACCGACTGCCTGCGCTTCGGCGGCCGTGAGCCTGCGGTCGGAACCGGTGATCAGCCCCACCCGCGAGATGGTCAACGCATGGCACAGCAGCACGCGGAAATCGAGGGCGTCGAGCAGCGACTGGCGCTGCACGGCGGCCAGCGTCACGCCTTCGGCGATGTCGGCGAGCGTGGCGATCATGGCGATCATGCGCGGCGGCGGCGGATCAGCACCCAGGCCAGCGCCATCGTAAACAGCGCGAACCACAGGAACGACCACTGCGGAATCGACAGGCCGAACCACGGCGCGGTGGCGTCCTCGCACAGGCCGTCGGCGCGGAACAGGAACGGCAGATACGTGGCGGTCGGGATTTTATTCAGAAAAGTTTCCACCGGATCGATGCCGCACGACAGGCCGGGATTGGCCAGCACGTACAAGTGCTTGCCGGCCGTGAACAGACCGCCCAGCGCGGCCAGCAGGCCCACGCCCGCTGCCAGCTTGGGTTTGCCGATCAAGGCGCCGGCCAGGCTGGCAATGCCGATGGCCAGGAACAGGTAGCGCTGGATCACGCACAGCGGGCAGGGCAGCATGTCGAGCCCGTGCTGGAGATACAGGGCCACGCCGATCAGGCCGAAACTGGCGACAGCGATGGACAGCAGCAGGGGGCGGGACGGGTGCAGAGCAGGCATGGACGATTCCGGTCAGGTTGGACAAGGTGCAGCAGCGGGATTCTCGCACAAAGTTGTCCGTTTGGCCTTAGCAGGCTCTTAAAGCTGGCAGCCGCGCAGCGGTGGCGGTCATGCGATGCTGCTGGTGCTGATTAATCCCCCAGCGCCGCCAGCAGCTCGGCCTGGTGCTCGGCCGCCAGCGCATTGGTCAGTTCCGTCAGGTCGCCGTCCATGATGAAGTCCAGCTTGTATAACGTCAGGTTGATGCGGTGGTCGGTCATGCGGCCTTGCGGATAGTTATAGGTCCGGATCCGTTCGCTGCGGTCGCCCGAACCGATCAGGCTTTTACGGGTGGCCGCTTCCTTCGACTGCTGTTCGCGCAGCTGCACGTCCTTGATGCGCGCGGCCAGCACCTTCATCGCTTGCGCCTTGTTCTTGTGCTGCGAGCGGTCGTCTTGGCACTCGACCACGATGCCGGTGGGCAGGTGGGTCAGGCGCACGGCCGAGTCGGTTTTATTGATGTGCTGGCCGCCGGCGCCGGACGCGCGGAACGTGTCGATGCGCAGGTCGGCCGGATTGATGTGGACGTCCTCGACTTCATCGGCCTCGGGCATCACGGCCACCGTGCAGGCGGACGTGTGGATGCGGCCTTGGGTTTCCGTGGCGGGCACGCGCTGCACGCGGTGACCGCCCGATTCGAATTTCAGTTTCGAGTACACGCTGTTGCCCACCAGGCGCACGATCACCTCGCGGTAGCCGCCCAGGTCCGACGCCGATTCCGACACCACCTCGACCTGCCAGCGGTTGCGCTCGGCAAAGCGCGTGTACATGCGCAGCAGGTCGCCCGCAAACAGCGCCGACTCGTCGCCGCCGGTGCCGGCGCGAATTTCCAGGAAGATGTTGCGCTCGTCGTTGGCATCCTTGGGCAACAGCATTTTCTGCAGTGCCAGTTCCAGTTCGGCCAGCCGGTCCTTGGCCGCCTCGATCTCGTCCTGCGCGAACTCCTTCATTTCCGGGTCCGACAGCATGTCCTGCGCGGCCACCAGGTCGCCCTGGGCGCCCTGGTACGATTGATACAGCGCGACCAGCGGCCCCAGTTCGGCGTGTTCGCGCGTCATCTTGCGGTAGGCGTCCATATTGGCGGTGGCGCCTTCGGACATCAGCAATTCATCGAGTTCGACCAGGCGGTGCGCCAGTTGGTCGAGCTTGGCCAGCATGGATGGTTTCATAGCGTATTTCGTGTGAGGTGTAACGTGCACTGCGTGGACGCAGCGGAAGAGGGACAGCGAGGGATGCGGGCCGCTAAC
>JBEVMD010000286.1:0-8056 GCA_040508835.1 Duganella sp.
GGCGCGACGATGGGTGCGGGCGCGATTTTCGCGGCGTCGGCAATTTATTTCGTGGTTGTCCTGGTGGTTGGAAAATTTTCCGCGAAAAAATCTGGCCCGCGCGGTTAAATATTTTGATGTGGCAGCAGAATAATGAAGTGGCACGCTCCTATGCATTCTCTGAGATATATTCTTGACAAGGTAAGCTTTCCCGCTGACGCCGCCGCCGAGCGCAGCGTGCTGTTGGGATTGGTGATGGGCGAGGCGCTGCGCCTGGGGCATTGCAGGGCGCTGCCGATTGCGTCGCTGTGGGACACGTGGGAGCAAGCGGCCGAGCTGGATCAAATTGCCTTGTTTTTCGACCACACCGGCCGCGCCGTCGGCTATGTAAGCTGGATGACGCTGTCGGCGCCCCATATCGCGTCCATGTTGACCGGGCAGAATACCCGTTTCAGCCTGGCAGACCGGTGTTCCGGACCGCACTTGTGGATCACGGAGCTGGTTGTCGCGCATGGCTGCCTTACGCTCGCCCTGGCGCACATGCGCGACACCCTGTTCCCCACCTTCGACCAGGTCACCTATTTCCGGACCAAGGGCAGCAAGCGGATTGCCAAACGCATCTCCACCAGGCGGGGCCATGCGTTGTTCACCGCGGCGCCCGCTGCCTCCTGAACCATCCGGTTCTTGCAGCAAGCGCTGTTCCCGCTCCACACCTCGTGCTGGCGCCGTCCTGCGACGGCGGGGCAGGCGCGCGGCTTTCTTTCCACCGTTATCGATTGTTTCTATGCGCGACCCTTTTCATCCTTTGTATGCCTGTGCAGCGGTCAAGCACGCCGAACAGGTCGGCCGTGCTGTCTCGGTCTTGAGCAAGTCGCGTAAATATGCCAACGCGCCGCTGGCTGCGGGAGTACAGCTCGTCTATTCGGCGCTGGCATTGCGCCAGTGCCGCATCCATGCCGATGCCGACGGACGGCCCGGCGCCTTGATCATCTGGGGCTGGTTGTCGGCCCATACCATGCGCAGCGCTCCGCGTCCCGCCTATGCGCTGCCCATGAACGAGTGGAACGAAGGCGAGCGCCTGTGCATCGTCGAGGTCCTGGGTGCGCGCAGCGACATGGGCCCCGTGATCAATGATTTTCTGAACCGGATTGCGCCCCACGAAATGACGATTTATACGTATCCCAGTTTCCGCACGCCGCAGGCGGTCCACTTCACCCGCTGGAAGCGCAGCGAACGTGCGGCGCTGGTCGCGGCCCTGGAAGCGCAATGCTGACCGCCGCCACTCCGGCCTCGGCCGCCGCGCACCTGGCGCGCATGCCGCTGAAACAGGGCGTCCAGCTGTTTGGCACGGGCGCGCACGCGGTGCCGGTGCCGTTGTACCGCGCGCCCGGCGCCCGGCTGCTGTGGCTTAACCAGCGCGCCATGCTGGACGACCCGGCATTCCATGCGCTGGGCGGCGACGTCGCGGCGTACGGCGCCCATCTGCTGGCGGCATGCGCCATGACGTTGCCCGCCGGGCCGTGCCAGCACGGGCCGGATGCGACCGGGTATGCGGACCGCTACGGCGGCGTGGGGATCAGCACCAACGGCGGCAGCGGCCGCGCCGCGCTGGTCAATGGTTACCTGGTCAAGGGCATCGGGCGCACGCCGTTAGTGGGGGAGACGGTCGACGCCATGCACGGGTCGGGCGGTGCTTACCTGGAAGAATGTCTGCGCGAAACTATTTTTTCGGAAGTGGTCGGCGCCGAGTTCCCGCACTCTGCCATTCCCACCCTGGCCCTGATCGATACCGGCATGATCCAGCACTGGGACGACACGGCCACGCATTGGGACGACACGGTCGACGTCCCCGCCGCCGAGCGGCGCGTCCTGCTCGTGCGTGCATGTTTTGTGCGGCCCGCGCATCTGGAACGCGCCGCCGGTTTTCATTCGCCGAATCCCAAGGAAGGCGCACTCGATTTCAAACGCGTCCAGCACATGTTTGCCGAGCTCACCAGATTGTTGGGCGCGGAACGGCTGGCGGCGCAGTGCGCCCGCTTCGCGCGCCATTGGGCCGAGCAGCTGGCCTACGCGTATGTGCACCGGCTTTCTCCCAGCGGCAATTCCACGTCCAACATCTGCCTGGACGGGGCCTTGCTCGATTTTGGCGCCTGCGCCGCCTTGCCGTCCTGGGCCCAGATCATGATGATACCGGGCAGTCCCGCCACCGGGAATGAATTGCAAACGCTCGAACAGGCGGTCCACTCGCTTTGCTACCATTTCGGCCGCAGCCTCGATCCCGCTTTCGGCGAGCCGGCCATGTATGAAGCGATCGTGGCCGAAGCGCGCGCCGCATATGCCAGGACGTTGGCGGTTGAAATGCTCCGGTCATGCGGAATACCGCGGCACCTGGCGCAGCAGGGTGTGGACGGACCGCTGCGCGGCGCCATCGACGGCGCGGTCGCCAGTGTGCTGGCGCGCTATCGCAAGGAACGGTTCGATATCTATGCCTGCACGCCCGAACCGAAGGTCACGCCCGACCTGCACCACGTCTGGGATGACGCGCCGCCGCCGCACCTGGTCCGCTTGCGGGCGGTACTCGACGCGCTGGCGTGCGACGCCGGCGCTGCCCGCAGCAAGAGCGGCTTCCTGGTGCGACCCCGTGCCGCGCTGTACCGCGAAGAGATGAAAACCGTGCTGCATCGTCTGCTGGCTGCCGGTCCGCAGCAAGGGCAAAGCGAGCAGGACTTCATATCCGGCCTGATTTGCAGCACGGTCGCCAGCGGGCGCCGCGATGCGCGCAACGACATGCCGGACGCCGTCGCCTGCGGCTTTGCCGTGGCGCCCCGATTTTCCCTGGCCTTGTACCGCTGCCGCGCTACGGGCGCGCTGTTTGCCGCCATCGAATGGGCGGCCGGCGGGATGTTTGCCGCAGCGCGGCCCGTCGACGCGCCATCGCCGCACGCCAGCCGCGCCGGTTGCCTTGCCATTGCAGGCTGGGATGCGCGCGGCATCGCGCTGGCCGGCGCCGCGCCGGTCCGCTTCGAGTGTTTCGTCGCAATCCATGCGGAAGACGTCGCACCATGAGCAGGACCTCGCTGTTCCGTCCCGCCGCCCTCAACGCCCGCCATGTCAACTGGCTCGGCGAGATCGTGCTGGTGCGCCCCCTCACTTTCACGGCAATGACTGCCTTCGCGCTGATTACCGGTGCGCTGGTGGTGGGCTTCCTGGGCTGGGGCACCTACACCAAGCGGGTATCGGTCACGGGACAACTCACGCCCGATTCGGGCCTGGTCAAGGTCTACACGACCCAGCCCGGCATCGTGCTCGATAAACGGGTGAGCGAAGGCCAGCAGGTCCGGCGCGGCCAGGTGCTGTACGTGGTCTCCAGCGAGCGCCACAACAGCGACGGCGCGATCCAGGCCAATGTCAGCACCAGCGTCGCGCGGCGGCGGCAGTCCCTGCAAGAAGAGGCCGACAAGACGCGGCTGCTCCAGCGCGAGGAGCAACAGGCGTTGCGCAACAAGATCGATGGCCTGGTGCTGGAAATCGCCAAGCTGTCGTCCCAGGTCGAAGGGCAGGCCAGCCGGGTCAAGCTGGCGCAGGACAGCGTGGCGCGGTACGCCGGGCTGTCTGCCAAGGATTACATCTCGAAAGAGCAGTTACAGGAAAAAACCGCGGAAATGCTGGACCAGACCAGCCGCCTGCAGACCCAGGAGCGCGATTACCTGGCGCTCACGCGCGAGCTGACGGTCCAGAAAAATGACATGGCCAGCCTGGCCTTGCGCCAGCAAAATCAGCTGGCCCAGTTCGACCGCAGCATTGCCGGCGCCGAACAGGAACTCACCGAAAGCGAAGCCAAGCGGCACCTGGTGATCGAGGCGCCGTCCGATGGCACCGCCACGGCAGTGACCGCCGACATCGGCCAGACCGTCGATGCGGGCAAGCCCCTGCTCAATCTGGTTCCATCCGGGGCCGCCATGCAGGCGCACCTGTATGCGCCCAGCAGCGCGATCGGTTTTATCAAACCGGGCAACAAGGTGCTGCTGCGCTACCAGGCGTTCCCGTATCAAAAATTCGGCCACGCGCGCGGCACGGTCCTGTCGGTATCGAAGACAGCCCTGCCGGCCAGTGAATTGGGCAATACCGCCACGGCGACCGGCCAGTCGATTTACCGCATCACCGTCAGCCTGGCAGCGCAGACCCACCAGGCTTACGGCCAGCCCCAGCCGTTGCAAGCGGGCATGCTGCTGGACGCCGACATCATGCAAGAGACGCGACGGTTGTACGAATGGGTCCTGGAACCGCTGTACAGCCTGTCCGGCAAACTTTAAGCAGAAAAGAAATTCGCATGTCCTTCATTGACGACCTCTCGTTCGACTTCCGCCGCCAGCTGCCCTTGATCCTGCAAACCGAGGCGACGGAATGCGGGCTGGCCTGCCTCGGGATGGTCAGCGCCTACCACGGCTACCGGACCGATATGGCTGCCTTGCGGCGCCAGTTTGCCATCTCGCTCAAGGGCGCCCAGCTGTCGGACATGATGCGCATCGCGGGCCAGCTGGCACTCGAGGCGCGCCCCCTCAAGCTGGAACTGGACGACCTGGCCGAATTGCGCCTGCCATGCGTCCTGCACTGGAACTTCAACCACTTTGTCGTGCTCAAGCAGGTCACTGCCAAGGCCATCGTGGTGCACGACCCGGCGTTCGGCGTGCGCAAGATCGCCATGGCCGAGGTGTCGAAGTCCTTTACGGGCGTCGCGCTCGAGCTGTGGCCGAGCACGAGTTTTCAGCCCCGCAATGAGGTCACGCGTATCAAGTTGAGCAGTCTGATGGGACGCATCACGGGACTGGCACGGTCGTTTTCCCAGATCCTGATGCTGGCGCTGGCGCTCGAGGTCTTTGCCCTGGTCGGGCCGTTTTTTGTGCAGTGGGTGTTCGATAACGTGATCGTGTCGGCCGACCGCGACCTGCTGGCCACGCTGGCCATCGGCTTCGGCCTGCTCATGTTGCTGCAGCAGTCGGTTGGCGCGATGCGTTCCTGGGTCATCATGTACATGGGGACCACCCTCAATATCCAGTGGCGCGCCAATGTCTTTTCCCACCTGATACGGCTGCCGGTGCAGTACTTCGAGAAACGCCACCTCGGCGACGTGGTATCGCGCTTTGGCGCCATCGACCAGATTCAGCACACGCTCACCACCTCGTTCCTGGAAGCGATCCTCGATGGCGTGATGACCACCGTCACGCTGGTCATGATGTTCATCTACAGCCCCATGCTGGGCGGCATCGCGGTGGGCACCATGGCGCTGTACGCGCTGGCGCGGGCCGCGTGGTACCGCCCCTTGCGCGCGGCAACCGAGGAGCAGATCATCCACGCGGCAAAGCAGCAAAGTCATTTCCTCGAAACGGTGCGCGGCGTCAAAGCCATCAAGCTGTTCCAGCGACAGGACGAGCGCCGCGCCACGTGGCTCACGCTCCTGGTCGACCAGATCAATGCCGACCTGCGCACCCAGAAGCTGCAACTGCTCTATCGCTCCCTGAACGGGCTGCTGTTCGGGATCGAGCATATCCTGATCATCTGGCTGGGCGCCAAGCTTGTCCTCGACGGTAACTTCAGCGTTGGCGTCCTCATGGCGTTTATCGCCTACAAGGGACAATTCGACAGCCGGGTCGGCTCGCTGATCGACAAGTTCTTCGAAATGAAGATGCTGCAGCTGCAGGGCGAACGGCTGGCCGACATCGTCCTGTCCGAACCGGAAATCAGCGCGCCCGCGCAGCTGGCGGACGACGCCCCGCTGGCGTGCGGCATCGAGACCGTGGGTCTTTGCTATCGTTACAGCGACGGCGAGCCCACGGTCCTCGACCACATCGACGTCAGGATCGAGCCGGGCGACTCGGTTGCGCTCATCGGTCCCTCCGGGTGCGGCAAGACCACGCTGATGAATGTTTTGCTGGGCATCCTGCCGCCCACCGCCGGGGATGTCCTGATCGGTGGCGTGAGCGTGCGGCAGGTCGGCATCGGGCGCCTGCGCAAGATGGTGGGAACGGTGTTGCAGGACGATGTGCTGTTTGCCGGCTCGATTGCCGACAATATCTGCTTCTTCGATCCCCATGCGGACCAGGCCTGGATACGCGAATGCGGCCGCGTGGCGGCCATCGACCAGGAAATCAGTGCCATGCCGATGGCGTACAACACGCTGGTGGGCGACATGGGCACCGTGCTGTCGGGCGGCCAGAAACAGCGCGTGCTGCTGGCGCGCGCGCTGTATAAACGTCCCGCCATCCTGTTCCTCGACGAAGCCACCAGCCACCTCGATGTGGCCAAGGAGCGCGAGGTCAACGAGGCCATCAAGGCGTTGCGGATCACCCGGGTGATCATTGCCCACCGGCCGGAGACGATCCAGAGCGCCAGCCGGGTCATCGTGCTGGTCGGTGGCAAAATCGTCGAAGATGCGCGTCTGCCGGAACCGGCGCAAGCGCCATTGGCGGCCCCGGCCGTCGCAGCCGCATGAGCGCGCCGTACCATGCGCCGGGTGCGGCCGCCACCGGCGGGCAGCTCCTGCGCGCGCTGGCCTGGGCGCTGATCTGCTCGCTGGCCTGCTGGCTGGCGTTGCCCGGCGCCGCGCTCGCGCAGGCGCCGGCGCCGTGCGGCCCGGCCGTCCTGCGCGGGCCGCTGGCGCTCAGCGACGCCGTCGAGCACGCACTGTGCAACAACCCGCAAACCCGGCAGGCGTGGGCGGAAGTGAAGTTCCGGCAGGCCCAGGTGGACGTGCAGGCGGCCGCCTACTTGCCCAACCTGACCGCCACCGCCAGCGCCGTGAATGCGAATGCCGACTTCATCCAGGCGAGCGATGGCACCCGCTATCAGAGCCGGACCTCGTCGCGTGCCTACGGACTGAACCTCGATTGGACCTTGTTCGACTTCGGCTTGCGGGACGCCCAGGTCGACGCTGCGCGGCAAGCGCTGACGGCGGCCGCCGCAGCGCAGGACGAAACCATCCAGGCCGTATTCATGCAGGTAGCGCAGGCGTATTACGATCTGCTCAGTTTGCAGGGGGCGCTGGCGGCAAGCATCGAGGCCGAGCACGCCGCCAACGAGAGTTTCATGGCGGCAGAGGCAAAATACGACGCCGGCGCGGGCGCGCTGGCCGACAAGCTGCAGGCCCGTACCACGCTGGCCCAGGCGGCCCTGGACACCGTGCGTGCGGGCGGCGCCCTGGAAATTGCCCGCGGTGCCTTTCTGCAGGCGCTGGGCATGGCAGTGGATACGCCTTTCACGCTGGCGGCCGACCAGGCGGCAGCGCCGGGCGCCGGCTATGCCGAGTCGATTGGCGCCATGCTGGAAACTGCCAAGCGCGCGCATCCGACCCTGGTCGCGGCGCAGGCCCAGGTGCGCGCCGCCGAAGCGAACGTGCGGGCCGCCAAAGCGGCGCTCTGGCCGCAGATCTCGCTGAGCGCAGGCCTGTCGCGCGACAACACGTCCCAGGCCACCTCGCACCTGAGCAATAACAGCAGTGTTGGCGTGCGCATCGCGGTGCCGCTGTTCGACGGCTTCGGCAAACGGGCCGCCATCCGGTCCGTGCGCGCGCAACTTGCTGCCCGGCAGGCCGATCTGGCGAAAGCGGAGCTCGATATCGCGTTCGAGGTGTGGAGCAGCTACCAGACGCTTGCCACCGAGACCCGCAATCTGCAGATGAGCGACGAACTGTCCGACAGTGCCGAGCAATCGTTCCGGATCGCGCAGGGCCGCTACAAGGCCGGGGTCGGCAATATTCTGGAACTGCTGAACGCCCAGAGCGCGCTGGCCGGGGCCCGGCAACAGCGGCTGCATGCGTTGTCGGGCTGGCGCACCGCGCGCCTGCGCCTGGCCGCCGGCCTCGGCAAACTCGGCTTCTGGGCCCTGCGCTAGGGCGCCCCTGCCATCACCTCCCGGAGCACACTTGACCCCACCATTGTCCGATCCGCAGCAAGAACCGCCTGGCGCCTCCCGCAGCCGGGCAGGGGCGTTTGCCGATAATCCCATCGTCTATTTTTTAATGATCGACCGCTTCCATGGCGCCGGGCCGAAGCGCGCGGCCTACGGCCGCAACGGCGATGGC
>JBEVMD010000325.1:0-15021 GCA_040508835.1 Duganella sp.
AGCGCGCGGAAGGCTCGATCATGTACCGCGGCCGTAACATCCTCGAAGCGGGCCAGGACCTGAACATGTTGCGCGCAAAAATCGGCATGGTGTTCCAGAAGCCCACGCCGTTCCCGATGTCGATCTACGACAACATCGCCTTTGGCGTGCGCCTGTACGAAGACCTGTCGAAAGGCGAGATGGACGAGCGCGTGGAATGGGCGCTGAAAAAAGCCGCGCTGTGGGGCGAGGTCAAGGACAAGCTGTCCAAGAGCGGCCTGTCGCTGTCGGGCGGCCAGCAGCAGCGCCTGTGCATCGCGCGCGGCGTGGCCGTGAAACCGGACGTGCTGCTGCTCGATGAGCCGACCTCGGCGCTGGATCCGATCTCCACCTCGAAGGTGGAAGAGCTGATCAGCGAACTCAAGCAGGATTACACGATTGCCATCGTCACCCACAACATGCAGCAAGCCGCGCGCTGCTCGGACTACACCGCGTATATGTACCTGGGCGAGCTGGTGGAATTTGGTGAAACCGACCAGATCTTCATGAACCCGGCCCGCAAGGAAACCCAGGATTACATCACCGGTCGCTTCGGCTGATTGAAACGTCGATAATAATTTCGATTAAAAACTTATATAATAGTCATCCGCCAGGAGAAGCAGCATGATCGGTGAGCACTCATCCAAACAATACGATAACGAACTCGAAGCCATCCGCTCCAAGGTGCTGCTGATGGGCGGCATCGTCGAGACCCAGTTCCTCGACGCCATGACCTGCTTCCGCATCGGCAATCCGGAACGCGCCGACCGCGTGATGCGCGAGGACGACACCGTCAACCAGCTCGAAGTGTCGCTGGACGACGCCTGCAGCCACCTGATCGTGCGCCGCCAGCCGGCTGCCAACGACCTGCGCACCATCATGGCCACCATCAAGGTGATCACCGACCTCGAGCGCATCGGCGACGAAGCGACCAAAATCGCCCGCACCGCCAAGTCGCTGCATGCGCGCGGCACGGTGACCGTCAACCATTACGAAATGGTGCGCAACATCGCCAACAACGCCACCGACATGCTGCACGACGCGCTCGACGCGTTTGCCCGCAACGACGGCGTGCAGGCCCTGAAACTGATTGCCCAGGACGCCGTGATCGATCACGAATTCCGTTCCATCATGCGCAACCTGATCACCTTCATGATGGAAGATCCGCGCACCATCTCGGCCGCGCTCGATACGCTATGGGTGGCCAAGGCCATCGAGCGCATCGGCGACCATGCCAAGAATATCGCCGAATACGTGATCTACGTGGTCGAAGGCAAGGACATCCGCCATACCAAGACCACGTCCATCATCGAAGAAAACATCGAACCAGCAGAATAAACAACACACACATGGCATCTGATAAAACCACCGTCCTGATCGTAGAAGATGAACCGGCGATTGTCGAGTTGGTGACTTTCTCGCTGCGCGAAGCAGGCTGGACCTGCTGCGCGGTGCAAAGCGTGGGCGAGGCCTGGGAGTTCCTCCAGACCCGCACGCCGCAACTGATCCTGCTGGACTGGATGCTGCCGGACCAGACCGGCCTGCGTCTGCTGGCCCGGATCCGCGCCGACCGCCATTTCCAGGAAATCCCCGTCATCATGCTCACCGCCAAGAGCATGGAAGAGGACAAGCTGGCCGGCCTCAACACGGGCGCCGACGACTACGTCACCAAGCCGTTTTCGCCGCGCGAACTGCTGGCCCGCTCGCGCGCGCTGCTGCGCCGCAAGAGCCCGGAACATGCGCAATCGACCATGCGCGCGGCCAACATCGCGCTGGACCCGGTCAGCTGCACGGTGTCGATGGACGACAACAAGATTGACATCGGCCACGCCGAGTACAAGCTGCTGAAATTCCTGCTGGCGCATCCGGAGCGGGTGTTCTCGCGCAGCCAGCTGCTCGACAAGGTGTGGGGCGACCACGTGGTGATCGAGGAGCGCACGGTGGACGTGCACGTGCTGCGCCTGCGCAAGGCGCTGAAGGAGGCCGAGCACCTGATCAAGACGGTGCGCAGCGTCGGTTATATGTTGTCGGAAAAAAGCTGAGCCACATGAATCCAAGACTGCTGTTCTGGGTACCCGCCGCCCTGCGCACCGCGCTGGTCGCGGCGGGCTGCGCGTTGCTGGGCTGGATGTTCGGCTGGATGACCGGCATCGTCGTCGCGCTGCTGTGCACGATGGTGATGGTGTTCGTGCAGCTGTCGTACCTGTATCAGCTCAGCAACTGGATGGACGACCCGCAGGCGGCCAAGCTGCCCGACGGCTGGGGCGCCTGGACCAATATCTTCTCGCGCCTGTACCGCATGCGCCGCGACGACGAGAAAAACCAGGCCGAGCTGACCGAATGGCTGGCGCGCTTCCGCCAGGCCATGCACCTGCTGCCCGACGGCGTGGTGATCATGGACGACGTGCTGTTCCTCGAGTGGTGCAACCCCGCCGCCGAGAAACACCTGGGCCTCACGCACGAGCGCGACAAGGGAATGCGCGTGACCAACCTGGTGCGCAACCCGGACTTCATGGATTACATCATCCTGGGCCGCTACGAGCAGCCGCTGACGATCAGCTTCCGCGAGCGCAAGCTGATCGTGCACATTATTCCGTTTGAGAACCGCCGCCAGATCCTGGTCACGCACGACGCCACCGAGACCGAGCGCATCGAGGAAATGCGGCGCGATTTCATTGCCAACGCTTCGCACGAGCTGCGCACGCCGCTGACCGTGATCGTGGGCTTCCTGGAGATTGCCGCCTCCGAAGGGCTGGATGCCGCCACCCGCAGCGCCCACCTGAAACTGATGACGGAACAGGGCCACCGCATGCAGCACCTGATCGAGGACATGCTCACGCTGTCGCGCCTGGAATCGGTCGACTACCCGATGCGCCCCGAAGTGGTGGATATCCGCCGCCTGATGGAGCAGGTGGCCAGCGATGCGCGCGCGCTGTCGGCCGGCAAGCACGAGGTCACCTTGCAGGTGGACGGCCCCGACATCATGGGCAGCTACGAAGAACTGCACAGCGCGTTCGGCAACCTGGCGTCCAACGCCGTGCGCTACACGCCGGCGGGCGGCAAGATCCACCTGGTGTGGCGCGAGTTCGAGGCCGGCATCAAGTTCAAGGTGGAAGATACGGGCATCGGCATCAGCCCCGAGCACATCTCGCGCCTGACCGAGCGGTTCTACCGCGTCGACAAGAGCCGCTCGCGCGAAACTCAGGGCACGGGACTGGGCCTGGCGATCGTCAAGCACGTGCTGCTGCGCCACGGCGGCACGCTGCAAATCAAGTCGGAAGCAGGCAAGGGCAGCAGCTTTATCGTGTGCCTGCCCAAGACGGCCATCGTGGCCAAGCAGGCGGAGCTGGCGCTCGGCAGTTTGTAACCCGCACCCTGCACCGGGGTCGGCCCCCTTGCTTCATGGGGGTCGGACCGCTCGGTGCTGGCGCGGGACGGGGTTAATCGAGCCACTGCGCCATCGTCGCGCGCGCCTTGGCTGTGTGCTCGTCCTTGATGTACACGGCCACGGCCGCCACGGCGGCCAGCAGGATGCCGAGGTCGTCGCTATAGCCCACCACCGGGATCAGGTCCGGCACCGCGTCCAGCGGCGAAATGAAATAGCCGAGCGCGCCATAAATCGTGGCCTTGGCCCAGCGCGGCGTGTCCGGATCGGTCGCCGAATAATACATTTTCAGGGCCGGCTCCAGCACGGCCTTGCCGGCCACCCTGGCGTAACCCTTGGCCTTGCCCCAGAATCCTGCGTCGGTGTACTGCGCGGTGTAGTCGGTATCGGCCATCGTGGCTCCTCAACGTTAGTGGTATCGCCATACTATACCGGCAATGCGCTGCCCCACGCGGTGCGCCGGATCACCTCCGGATCCGTCCGGGACACGATCTTAGTGCGGAATGGCGCGCAGGCACGTCTGCAGCGCATCGTCGAACGAGTGCGACACGTGGTCGGCCTGGGCCACGTGCACGCTGCGCAAGTCCGTGTTCTCAAACGGGCTGGGCAGCAGCACGGCAAACTGCTTGCAGTGGGGCAGCGCTTCGCGCATGCGGGCAATCGCCCGTCCCATGATTTCCTGTTCATAAAACGGATCGGCGCTGACGATGCACACGATCGACACCAGTTCCGGCGCCGCCTCGGGCGGCAGCGCGGCGTCGACGTCCTCGAACGCCATGCTGCGGGCATCGATCTTTTGCTCGCGCATGATGCGCACCATGATTTCGGTTGCCAGTTCGTTGTATTGCGTGCCGAGGCTGATGTTGAGCACCACGCTGCCGGGCGGCACGTCGAACGAGCCTTGCCACTCGCCGCTGTTCATGATGCGGTTTTCGCGCAGCTGGCGGCCGATGCCCACGCCGGCCAGCGCCGAACTCTTCTTTTTCTTGCGCCACCACTTGGGGTTGCCGCTGAGCGCTTCGATCACGCTCATCACGGCCGTCGCCACTTTCTGCCGTTCTTCCGGCGTGATGGTCTTGTCGCGCAGATCGAAGCTGGCCAGGTGCAGCGCCGGCATCAGCACGCCGTCGCAGTACGCGGCCAGCGATTTATGCTGCATGAAGCGCTTGGCGCTGGTGATGATCTCGTGGGCGTCGCCGGACAGGGCGCGCTGGTAGAAATTCTGCGGCATGGTCAGCGCCGGCAATTCGCCAAACATGATCTCCAGCACCTTGAGCGCCCGGATGTAGCGGCCTGCCACCACCAGGCACAGCGTGAGCGGCGTGGCCAGCACCAGGCCCACCGGGCCCCAGATCCAGCTCCAGAAGATTGCCGACACCACCACCGACAGCGGCGACAGGCCCGTCGTGTGGCCGTACAGCTTGGGCTCGACCGTTTGCGCGACCAGGATGTCCACGACCAGGAACAGGCCCAGCGTCATCAGGGCCAGCGACCAGCCGGGATCGATGGCGGCTGCCAGCAGCGTGGCGCACAGGGCGGCGATCCAGAAGCCCACGTACGGAATGTAGCGCAGCACGGCCGTCATGGTGGCCCACAGCAGCGCCTGCGACAGGCCCACGATGGACAGGCCGATCCAGATCACCACGCCGGTGCACGCGTTGACGGCAAACTGCGAAATGAAAAAGCGCGACAGCCGCTCGCCGGCGTCGTTGACGGCCACCGTCGTGGCGCGCAAGTCCTCGCCGCCGGCCAGCCGGATAAAACGGTCGCGCAGCGATTCATGCTCGAGCAGTACGAAGATCAGCACGATGAACACGATGCCGGCCGTCTCCAGCGGCGGCCACACCGAGGCCACCACCTTGCCCAGCACCTGCAAGGGCGTGAGCGCCGGCTCGTGCACTTCCACCAGCACCGGCGTGGCGCTGTCGGACGGCAGGCGCGGCTGCGCCGGCGGCGTGCCGAAATCGTTGGCGCCCTGGGTCAGGTGCTCTATCAGCTGCCCGGCGGGGCCGCCCAGGCTGCCGATGGTGCCGCGCGTGATCTCGTTCAGGGTTTCGAGCTTGGTGGCAATCGTGTCCTGGTACTGCGGCAGGCTGGCGCCCAGGCGCGTGACCTGGGTGACGATCACGCCGCCCACGAACAGCAGGGCGGCGGCGACGACGGCCACGCCCGTCAGCACCGAGGCCGTCTGGCCCAGCCCCAGGTGACGCAGCGCGCGCACGAACGGCGCGATCAGGAAGCTGAGGATGAAGGCCAGCGTGATGGGAATGAGCACATCGCGGCCGAAGTACAGCAGGGCCAGGACGGTGGCAGTGCCCACCAGTCCGGTCACGGTATTGGGCAGGGTGCGGGCGGGAAGGGGATCAGACACCGTGGGCTTTCAGTAGCGATGGATAAGTGAAAAAGACAAAATGCACGCCATTGACCAGGATGTGCAACAAGATCGCCGCCTCGATGCGCCGCGTGGCCTGGTACGCGACCGCGTAACCGAGGCCCGCCACGCCCGCCATCAGCGCCAGCAGCGCGCCGCCGCCCAGGTGCACCAGGCCGAACAGCAACGCCGACGCCAGCACCGCCACCGCCGGCCCCCATGCGAAGCGCGCCAGCGCGGCGGCCAGGCGCTCCTGCAACAGGCCGCGGAAGAACGCTTCCTCGGCCACCACGGTGAAGAACAGGTTGACAGCCAAAAACTGCCAGGTGAGCGGCGGCAATTTCATGTCGAAGCGCACCAGGCCCAGCGCCGTGCCCAGGCCGAACACGGCGCCCAGCGTGACCAGCATCGCCAGCCACGATGCGCCGAGCATAGCGCCGAATGCGCGCCACGAACGCACGCGGTTGCATAACAGCGCCAGCAATATGAGGCCTACCGCACCCTTGTCCAGATTGGCGTATTGGGTGAACGGCACGGCGCCGTGCGACAGCACCTGCTTGCGGATCAGGACGGGATTATCGAAGCCGGGCAGCCAGTGCGTGGCCAGCGCCAGGGCCAGCACGATGGTGAACACGCCGGCCATGAGGCGCTTGGGACGCTTGCTGCTGCCGGCCGCCACCACGGCCGCGCCGGCCAGGGCCACCAGCGCCACCAGGCCGTGGACGTGCACCACACCCGCCAGCAGGCCGCACACGGCGGCGGCCAGCGCCGGCAATATCCAGGCGGCTAATCGGGTATTGCGGATGGGAATGGAGGGCGCCCACACGGCGCAGATGGCGCCGGCGAGCAGGAACAGCGTAACGACAGTGAGAGGGGGCATGGAACGGCGATGGGAGGCAAATGAATATTTCCTCCCATCATATCATCGCCCTCAGAACTTGTAGATCAGCCCAGTAAATACCATGGGCGTGGTCTTGCGGCGGGTGAGCGGGCTGTCGGCCGCGTCGCCGGCCAGGCGGCTGAAGCCGGCTGCGCTGTTGACCGACCATTGCGACGTCAGCACGTGGTTCCAGGTAACGCCCGCGTTGACCGATTCGAAGCCGCTGCCGGCGCGGTAGGCGCCGTAGCCCGAGCGCGCGCTCTGGGCGGCAGTGACGCCAAAGTAGGTGCGCTCGTGCTTGTTGTCGCCGTACACGGCCGACGTGTTGAAGGTCAGCTGGTCGCTGGCGCTGGTGTACAGCGGCGCCGACGCGCCGATGGTGTACGTGCTGCCATTGTCGCGGTGGGTGAGGGCCTGGGTGGTGCCCAGGCTCAGGCCGATGTTGCCCAGCTGGTAAGTGGCCGTCAGGATGGCCTGCATGCCGCCGCTGATCTCGCCCATGCCGCGCAGGTCGTCGGAACCGGCGCCGAAGTTGCGGTCATGCTCGTCGCGCTTGCCGCCGTAGCCCAGCGCGGCGGACAGGCCGAAGCCGTTCACGGACGTCTGGTAACCGAGGCCGCGGCGGGTGCTGGCAAAGAAGCCGTTGCCGAAGCTGTGTTCGACGATGGGCGCGCCCACCACGTGGTTGTCGTCGGCGCCCGCATATTCGGGCACATATCCTATGCCCAGGCCGACCATGGTGCCTTCGGGGGTGTTGCCATCGGCGGCCAGTGCAGTGCCGGTGGCGCTAACGAGGGCCAGGATGGCCAGGGTGAGGCGGGTGTAAGAGCTAGCGTGCATGGTGATTTTTCCTGTAACTGAGCGGTATTGAGCGGTTTTTTATGCATATGCAACCGGCTGGCATCGGACTGTGCCGGCTCGGACGGCATGCAGTGTGTCATAAACGCCGGCTGCCGCTCGCACCGCAGGTGAAGTATCATCTCCTGAATGGTCCGGTACCGCCTGGCGGTGCCGCGCTGCCGCGCTATCGTGTTGTCTTTGGAGCCGCCATGTCGTCTACCCCGTTGTCGCCTGCCCCCTTGCCGCTGACCCTGTATTACCACCCGCTGGCCTCGTTCTGCCACAAGGTGCTCATTGCCCTGTACGAAAACGGCACCGAATTCGAGCGGCGCATCATCAACGTGGGCGAGGACGCGGACCGCGCCGAATTGCAGGCGATGTGGCCGATCTGCAAATTTCCCGTCATCCGCGACAACGCGCGCCTGCGCGACATTCCCGAAACCTCGATCATCATCGAATACCTGGACCGCCATTTTCCCGGTCCGCAGCCGCTGATTCCGCAGGACTGGGACGCCGCGCTCGACGTGCGGCTGTGGGACCGGTTCTTCGACAATTACGTGCAGGGGCCGATGCAGACCATCGTCAACGGCCACCTGACCGGCATGCAATGCGACCGCACCAAGGAGCGCACCAAGCTCAAGACCGCCTACAAGATGATCGAAAAGCGCATGGCCACCCGCTCGTGGATGAGTGGCGACAGTTTCAGTCTGGCCGACTGCGCGGCGGCGCCCGCGCTGTTCTTCGCCAGCACGCTGCTGCCGTTCCCCGAGGAATACACCAACCTGCAAAGCTACTTCGAGCGGCTGGTGCTGCGCCCGTCCGTCAAGCGCGTGCTGGACGAGGCAAAACCGTATTTGCCGCTGTATCCGTTCGTGGGCGGCATCCCGGAGCGATTCCTGTAAGCGTGGTGTGCCGCACTGTGCGGCGAGGGGCGAGCGGCCATCATGGACGATCCCTTCACTGTCATTGAAAGGCACACATGCAACCCGAAAATCCCAATACGTCGCGCCGGGCGATGGTCGGCGGCCTGGCCACCGGCCTGCTGGGCGCGGCTGTCCTGCCCGGTTCGGCCCAGGCGGCGCAGTCGGTACAGCAAGGCACGCCGGCGTCCGCGCCCAATGTGCCGCTGGTCGATCCCACCAGCGCCTATAAAAAGCCGCCGTTCGACAAGCAGCAGCAGCCGTGGCCCGGGCTGACCGGCAAGATGAACCCGCGCCCCGACCATGGCGAAACCACGTACAAGGGAAGCGGCCGCCTCAAGGGGCGCAAGGCGCTGATCACGGGCGGCGACTCCGGCATCGGCCGCGCCGCCGCCATTGCGTACGCGCGCGAAGGCGCGGACGTGGCCATCAACTACCTGCCGGCGGAAGAACCCGATGCGCGCGAGGTGGCCGAGCTGATCCGCGCCGCCGGCCGCAAGGCAGTGCTGATTCCCGGCGATATCAAGGATGAAGCGTTTTGCCGCAAGCTGGTGGCCGATGCCGCCCAGCAGCTGGGCGGGCTCGACATCCTGGTCAACAACGCCGCGCGCCAGTTCTCGCGCGACTCGATCCTGGACATGACCACCGCCGACTTCGACGAAACGTTCAAGACCAATGTGTACGCGATGTTCTGGATCACCAAGGCGGCCGTGCCCCTGCTCAAGCCCGGTGCGACCATCATCAACACGGCGTCCGTCAATGCCTACGACCCCAGCGAAAACCTGCTCGACTACGCGTCCACCAAGGGCGCGATCATGATTTTCAGCAAGGGCCTGGCCAAGCAGCTGATCGGCAAGGGCATCCGCGTGAACGTGGTGGCGCCGGGTCCGTTCTGGACCCCGCTGCAGGTGACGGGCGGCCAGCCGGCGGACAAGCTGCCGGAATTCGGCGCCGACACGCCGATGAAGCGTCCCGGCCAGCCGGCCGAGCTGGCCGGCGTGTACGTGCTGCTGGCCTCGAACGAATCGAGCTATGCGACGGGCCAGGTGTACGCGGCCGTCGGCGGCAACGGCGGGCCATAAGCCGCGCCGCTGGAGCAAGCGGGGGCCAGGTCAGCTTTGGTTGCCCTGGCCCTCGGCGCTTTGCATCGAGGAAGGCTCTTGCATGGCGCGGTTTTGCGTGGCCGTGTGGGCGAAGCGCGCGGCCTGCTCGATCAGTTCCTTGCCGGCGGTTTTGCTGTTGCGCAGCTGCTGGTCGGCTTCCGACGCCGCCTTTTGCGTGACCACTTCGGCCAGGGCGCTGGCGGTGCGCGCCGTCTGCGGCACGTGCTGCTTGCTGACGTCGGTAATTACGGTCTGGAAGTCGCTGGCGATCTGGGCGACCTGGCGTTGATAGGCCTGCAGCTTTTGTGCTACCGCCTCGGCAGTCAGGAAGGGCGCTTCGCCGCGTTCGGCAAGCGGCGTGAACAGCGCTTTCTGCCACGCCTCGGTGGACTGGGCCAGCCAGTCGCGGCTAAATTGCAGGTTGGCCTCGGCCAGTTGCCGGGTGGACTGCACCACGGCCAGCGCCATATCGTTATAGTAGGCGATCCGTGCCCCGACATGTTCCCTGGCGACTGGCGCGATGGTTTCCACAAACGAATTCATGAGATGCTCCTCTAGCGAAACAGGCCAAAGTATGATCGTGCACGAGCGCTTCGGCCGGGACGCTCAACATCTATCTTCGCAGGTTGGCGCGGTTTGCGCTACACCCGCAATACCATTAATTTTAATTTAATTCTGTTAAATTTCCTGAAGCAGCGCAGGCAACCCCGGCCGTATTACAGGCCTGCCGGCGGCGCGGCGCCGTCTATAATCATCACATCTTTATAGGTAGCATCTCAGGAGAGACTATGGCGGCACCTTCGGTTTTATATCTGCACGGCGGTCCGGGCCTGGGCCCGGTATTCGAACAGGCGCGCTATCCCGGCGCCGGCCACGTCCACTGGTGGCAGCAGCCGCTGGCCAAACCGTGCGCGGCGCGCCCGTTCCTCGACCTGCAGGCCGCCGCGCTGGCGGAACTGCGCCGCGTGGCCGGCGCATTCGGCGGTCCCGTCACGCTGGCGGCCAGTTCGTTCGGCGCCCACCTGGCCGTGCACCTGGCGGGCCAGGCGCCCGAGCTGGTCGGCAACATCGTGCTGCTGGCGCCCACCTTCGATCCCGAGCAGGCCGCGCTGCGCCTGGCGCGCCGCGCGTTCCGCGTGCATACCGACCATCCGGGCGCCGGCAAGCTGGCCATTGCGCTGGCCGCGTACGAGGACGATCCGGGCCGGCCGCGCTTCTGGGACGTGTTCGGCGCGCTGGCGCTGCTGCCCGACGTCACGGCCCTGTACTTCGGCCCCAGCGGCGGCGCCGAGGCGGCGCGCTCGTTTGCCGAACTGATCGAGCAGCCGGGCGCGTTCGACGGTCCCACGTCGGTGGCCACGTCCGACGACTTTTCGGCCATCGACCGCCGCCCGGTCGCCAGCCCGTTCGGCGGCCCGGTCACGGTGCTGTTCGGCGCCCACGACCCGATGATCGATGCGGACCAGGACCGCGCCGTGTGGAGCATCATCTTCCCGCAGGCCGAATTCTTCAAGGTGGACACCGGCCACTTCCCGCTGCTCGAACTCACGCTGGAAGAGTGCGGGATCGCGGCTTAGTCGTTTTTCTTCGGCTTTAACGGTTTCTGCGGCGCGAGGTTTTCATCGATGTCGGCGGATGCCGGTGGCACGCGCCGGTACGTCACGGCCGCGCTGTTTTCCGCCAGCGCCGGTCCCGTGTACACCACTGCCAGTTCGGCCAGGGCGGCCGTATGGTCCGTGTCAAAACCCGACAGCGCGGTAAAGCGCAGGTGACGCGCCGTGACGTTGCGCGCGAACGCGATGCGCTGCTGGTCGAAGGTGGACAGCAGCGCGCCGCGCTGTACTGCGTGCCAGTGCACGCCGTCGTCGCTGGTCTCCACCAGGTAGTCGCGCACATCGCCTTCGTGGTCGCGGTGGTTCTGGCGCGGCATCAGCACCAGTCCGGCAAACGACGCCGGCTGCGCGAAGGTCAGCGTCAACGCCTGCGGCGTGCGCGCGGCGGTTGGCGTCCCTGCGCTCCAGTACGTATTCGGGTCGCCGTCGATGGCATCGTCGGGATTGTTTCCTCCGGCAGCGGTGGCGCCCAGCTTTTTCATCACCAGCGTATCGAACAGCGCGCGCCGCATGTCGGCGGCGGCGATGGCGGCGTGCGGCTGGAAGCTGTCGCCGGCCATGTAGTGGAGCACCGACTGGCGTAGCTGGCGCGCGACCACGCGCCGATCGAGGTCGTTCACGAGATCGGGCGTGGCCACCATCAGCCGGCCGTCGCCGACCCTGGCTTCGAGCAGCAGGCCCAGCTTGAAGTTGCGGTTCCAGTCGTCCACCGGCTGCACCACCGGTTGCAGCGCTGCCGGCAGGCGGTCCAGGTTGATGGTGCGCGTGCCCTCGATCAGTTCCGACCACTGCCAGTCGTTGAACCGGTCGGTGGGGAAGTGCGCCAGCGCCGGGTGATGGTCGTCGATCCACACGCCCAGCGTGCGGCTCCAGGCGGGATTCATCAGGCGGTTCCAGAACACGGGCACGCCGGCAAGCGGCGGGCCGCTCCAGTCCAGGTCCGCCGCCAGCGGCAGGAACAACACCTTGCCGCCCTGCGCCAGCCGCGCTTCGGCGGCGTTCCAGCTGCGCGTGACCAGCACGTCGGCCGGTTCGGCATCGGCCGCCTGCGCGGGATACACCCAGATGCGCCAGTCGTTGTCGATGCCGCTGCCGCTGCCATTAACGTTCACTTCCAGCCGGTAGCTGTGCGGCGCGTCCAGTCGTGCCAGGGGCAGGGCAATCTTGCCAAGCGCTATGTTCTTGCCGATGGGGATGGTCCGGCGCGCGAACGCGGCGGCGGCCGCCACGTGGCCGCGGGCGTCCACCAGCTGCCACGTCGCCTGCGCATCGGCCAGCGGCGCGGCGCCGTGGTGGGCCACTTCCACGTCGGCCGTCAACGTTTCGCCGACGGTGTAGGTGCGCCTGGGCAGGCGCGCTAGCGGCACGGTCGGGCCGTTAAAACGGCGGAAGTCGTCGGCCGTGACATAGCCCTTCGGTTCCCAGAACGTATCGAGCACGCCGACCGGCGCCGTGCCCTGGCCCAGGTAGTCGTGCAGGTCGAGCAGCTGGTAGCCGCTCAGGCCCGGCGTGCGCAGGTTCGCTTCGATTTCTTCCTTGTAGGCCTGCACCTGGAATTTGCCGGAGGCCCACGCAAAATCCCTGTTACGGCCAGCCATGCCGTGGCGCGCCAGCGAGTCGCGGAAGATTTCGTAATTCCCGGGCCGCAGGTAGCCGGTGAACTTGCCGATGATGTCGTAGTCGGGATACGCGGCCCACTGGCCCGCCTCGTGCGACACCAAGGGAATCTGCACGTCCGCCAGCGCCGCGCCGTAATCGCGGCCGAACCAGCCGCGCTCGCCGCGCAAGGGTTGGGCGCCGATGCGCTGCATGGCCAGGTAGTCGGCGCCTGCGGCCAGTGCCGGCACCTCCCGCTCGGTATGGCCGGTGCCGTTGGTGTACAGGCGGCGCGGGTCCGCCTGGCGATAGTGGGCGATCCATTTATCGAACGCCGCCTTCCACTTGCCTTTCGGTTCGTTGCTGGGGCTCAGCAGCAGGAACGACGGATGGTTGCCGTAGGCGCGGATCATGCGGTCCGTTTCCTCGTACAGCATGGCTTCCATCGGCGTGCCGGGCGAGACGTCGTTCCACATGCCCGGTTCCGGTTGCAGGTACACGCCCAGTTCATCGGCCGCCTGGAACGCCGCGTCGGGCGGGCAAAACGAGTGGAAGCGGATGTGGTTGATGCCCCAGTCCTTGTTGATCCGGATGATCTTGCGCCAGTAGGCCACGTCGGTGGGCGGGTAGCCGGTGAGCGGGAAGTCGCCGCCGTGGTGGGTGCCGCGCAAATAGAGTGCGCGGCCGTTGAGGACGAACTGCTTGCCCCGGGCCGCAATCCGGGCGAAGCCGAAGCGGATCTCGCGCGTGTCCGCCGCGCCGGGTCCTTTGAGCTGCAGGCGGAGGTCGTGCAGCACCGGGTGGAACTCGTCCCAGGTTTGCGCCTCGGCCGGGAACGGGACCCTGATCGTGGCCGCGCCGCCCGTTGCCGACCAGCGCACCGGGTACGCCACGCCGTTGGCGGTGACCGTGCCGCTGCCGACGCGCCCGCCCGCGTTGCCGATCGCAATGGCCACCAGCACGGTTTTATCGGCCACGTCGGGGTAGACCTGCACGTCGTCGAGCCACACGGGCGACGTGGCGCGCAGTTGCAGCTTGCCCACGATGCCGTTCCAGCTCATGCCCAGGGAATCGGACACCGAGTGCGCGTCCGGCTGGTAGGCCATCAGCATGCGGTTATCGACCCGCACCGACAGGCGGTGGCGGCCCGGCGCCAGCAACCCCAGGTCGTATGCGTGTTCCGCCACCAGGCTGCGGTTGCTGCCGATCTCGCGGTCGTCGAGCCACACGGTGGAACCCCAGCTGCATGACGGACCTTGCAAATGGGAGTGATCCTATTATCGACCATCGGGCCCGACATCGGCGCGAGCCCGCGCTCAAAGCGCTGCGCGTTTGACGGTCACGGCGCTGCTTACGTTAGAATGTGCTGCGCTCATTCTCATCCTGAAATCCTCCATGCCATCACGCCGTCTTGCCCTCGTTGCCTTCTCCCTGCTCGCTGCCGCCGTTGCCGGCTGCAAAACCGCTCCGCCGGCCGATATCGCGGTCCAGCCGCCGGTGGCCACTCCGGCGCCGGTGCCCAAAAAAATCAGGATCGGCCTGGCCCTGGGCGGCGGCGCCGCGCGCGGCTTCGCCCACATCGGCGTGATCAAGGCGCTCGAAGCGCAGGGCATCGATGCCGATGTCGTGGTGGGCACCAGCGCCGGCAGCGTGGTGGGCGCCCTGTACGCGGCCGGAAACACCGGCTTCCAGCTGCAAAAGCTGGCGTTCGACATGGACGAAGCGGCGATCTCCGACTGGGCCATGCCGCTGTTCGGCAAGAGCACCGGGGTGCTCAAGGGCGAGGCGTTGCAGGCGTATGTGAACAAGGCCGTGGGCAACTTGCCGATGGAAAAACTGAAAAAGCCGTTTGGCGCGGTGGCGGCCGACCTGAAGAGCGGCCAGCCGATCCTGTTCCAGCGCGGGAACACCGGCATGGCGGTGCGCGCGTCGTCGGCGGTGCCGGGCGTGTTCCAGCCGGTGACCATTGCCGGCCACACGTATGTCGATGGCGGCCTGGTGGCGCCGGTGCCGGTGCGCTTCGCGCGCGACATGGGCGCGGACTTCGTCATTGCCGTCAATATCTCTACCCAGGCCGACGTCCAGGCCACGGTGAGCTCGGTCGACGTGATCATGCAGACGTTCAGCATCATGGGCCAGCGCATCAACCAGTACGAGCTGAAAGACGCCGACATCGTGATCACCCCGAGCCTGGGCAAGATGGCCGGCAACGACTTTGCCGGCCGCAACCAGGCGATCCTGGCAGGCGAGCAGGCTGCCGCCCAAGTCATGGTGCAGCTCAAGCAAAAGCTCGAC
>JBEVMD010000333.1:0-4078 GCA_040508835.1 Duganella sp.
GAACGGTTCGTTCTCCATCGGCGGCGCGGTCAGTTCCCTGGCCATCCACACGCCGCCGGCCAGCGGCACGCGCTGGCCAAAGCTGGTGCGGATTTGCGCGCGGTTGGCGGCAAACGTCAGCGTCTGCACGTCCAGTTCGATTTTCAGGGCGCCGGCCGGCGCGCGCGCGCCCGTAAAACCGTCGTTTACCAGCGACGTGGTCAGTTGCGTGGCCAGCGCGCGCTGGAACGGATCGGGATCCTGCGGGACGTTCAGGTACACCGGACGGGTCGGCGTCTTTTTCAGCGTGGTCGCCAGCTGTTTTTCAATGGCATTGGAAACGATCGCCCAGTGCTCGGTCGCCTGCAGCTTGGCCTGCTTGGTGGCCGGGAAGTTGGCGGCAAGCGGAGTGGGCGTGTAGCGCGTGGCGCATCCCGACAGGATCAGTCCGGCTGCAACAGCCATTGCGAATTTCAGCGCCATTTATTGCCTCATTGTCAAAAATTAGACCTTGATACGTCCTCACGCCGCACGAGCGCAGACCGTGAATGTCAAATCGTCCGGGGCCAAGTTTAGCATGGATGTTTCCCTTTAGAAATTACCGGGGCAATAAAAAACCCGGCGCGGGGCCGGGTTGTGTTCTGACTGCGCAACAAATCAGCGATTGTGGGTTTTCATGGCGGCTGCCACTTCGCGCTTGCCGTCGCGGTCTTTTTCGGTGGCGCGCTTGTCGTGCTGCTTCTTGCCCTTGGCCAGGCCGATTTCACATTTGACGCGGCCGCCCTTGTAGTGCAGGTTGAGCGGCACCAGCGTGTAGCCGGACCGCTCGACCTTGCCGATCAGCTTATCGATCTGCTGGCGGTGCAGCAGCAGCTTGCGGGTGCGGATCGCTTCCGGGCTGATGTGGGTGGACGCGGTGGGCAGGGCGCTGATGTGGGCGCCAAACAAATAGAGCTCGTCGCCCTTGATGGTGACGTAGGCTTCCTTGATCTGCACGCGGGCATCGCGGATGGCTTTGACTTCCCAGCCTTCGAGCACGATGCCGGCCTCGAAACGATCCTCGATGAAGTAATCAAAAAATGCTTTTTTATTATCGGCTATAGTCATGAATTCGGTAGTGCAACGGATAAAACCCGTACCGGGTCGGTTAAATTTCGGTTTCGCGTATAAAATTACGGCTGAAAGACCCTAATTCCACATCATAGCAAATGGTTAGCCAATGGCAGTAGTGCACAAATCAGTTTTCCTCGGTTACAGCGCCCAGCAGATGTTCGAGCTGGTCGCGCGCATCGAGGACTATCCCAAATTCCTCCCGTGGTGCGGCGGCGTCGACATCCGCGAACGGTCCGACAACCGTACTGTCGCCAGCGTCGGCATCAATTACCACGGCGTCAAACAGAGTTTTACCACTGCCAACGACAACATACCGTTCGAGACCATACGCATGAAGCTGGTCGATGGGCCGTTCAAGTGCCTGGACGGCGTATGGACCTTCAAGGCCCTGCGCGAGGACGCCTGCAAGATCGACCTCGACCTGCGCTACGAATTTTCCAGCACCCTGCTCGATAAGCTGGTGGGGCCCGTCTTCGGCATGATTGCCAACAGCATGGTCGACTCGTTCTGCAAGCGGGCCGAGACGGTGTATGGAAACCCACCCCTTGGCGGCTGACAGCTTCCCCGTCGAAGTCGGCTACGCCAGCGACGCGGTCCAGTTCCTGCGCGCGCTGCAGGTAGCGCCGGGCACCACACTGGAACAGGCCATTGTGCTGAGCGGCGTGGCGCAGGAAGTGGCGGAAGTCGATTTATCCACCATGCAGGTGGGCGTGTACGGCAAAAAAAAGCCGCGCGACACGCTGCTGCGCCCCCACGACCGCGTGGAGATTTATCGGCCCCTGATTGCCGATCCCAGGAACGCGCGCCGCCGCCGCAAACCTGCCGCTACCGAGTGATCACCGTTCCGAACCGGCGCAGGCGATGGTGCGCCGTGCCGGCGTAGTCTCGCCTGCCGTCGGTACTTCAGGCGGGCCGCGATGCGGATGTGAGCGGGGATGCGGATGGGGCGGGCAGCGGACAGGGCGGGGCGGCGGATCAATCGGGCGGGTTCGAACCGGCCGTCGTCCGCGCGCTGCGAACGACGGCCTTGTTGCAGTCTTACTTGCCGTGCAGGTCCACGGTGCGTGCATCCAGGTTGACCTTGACGGTGGCGGCAGGCTTGGCGCCTGCCGATTCGGCCAGGGTGATCACGTACTCGCCGCCGGCGATCTTCCAGGTCTTGCTGGCGCTGTCATACATGCCCAGCAGACGCGGATCGACCTTCACGGTGGCCTTGCCGGTTTCGCCGGCTTTCACTTCCAGCTTGTCCCAGCCGCCCAGGCGCTTCGGCGCTTCCCAGCCGCCTTTGGCAGGCGAGATGTACACCTGGCCCACGGCCTTGCCGTCACGCTGGCCTGTGTTTTTCACGCTGAACGTAACCTCGATGCCGTCGGCCGCCTTGCTGGCCGCCAGGTCGGCGAACGCAAAGCTGGTGTACGACAGGCCGTAACCGAACGGGAACAGCGGCTTGTGGCCTTTCAGGTCGAACCACTTGTAGCCGATGGCCGCGCCTTCGATGTTGTAGTTGGTGGTGGTCTTGTTAAGGATATCCTCGTCCTTGGTCACCGCGTCGCCATCGATCACAGGGCGTGGCAGCTGCTTCACCGACGCCGGGAACGTCGCTGGCAGGCGGCCGCTCGGATTGACTTCGCCGGTCAGCACGCGGGCAATCGCAGCGCCGCCATTGGTGCCCGGGTACCAGGCTTCCAGCACGGCGGCCACGTTGTTCAGCCACGGCATCACGACCGGGCCGCCCGTCTGCAGCACGACCACGGTCTTGCTGTTGGCGCGGGCCACGGCGGCGATCAGGTCGTCCTGCTTGTTGGGCAGGTTCAGGTCCACCGCGTCGATGCTCTCGGCGGTCCACTGGTTGCCGAACACGATCACGATGTCGCTCGCTGCCGCCAGCTTGGCCGCCGCTTTCAGGTCCTTGCCGTCGGCGTAGGAGACCTTGGCCTTGGTGCGCGACGCCAGTTCCTGCATCGGCGACGAGCGGTGGTAGACCAGCGGGCCGGGGAAGAATTCCGGACCCTCGTTGGGCACCGGCGACAGGCCTTTCGGATATACCTGGGCCGAACCGCCGCCCGACATCACGCCCACGTCGGCGTGGCCGCCGATGATGGCGATGGTGCGTACGGTGGCCGCGAGCGGCAGGATGTCCTTGGTGTTCTTGAGCAGGACCATGCCGTCTTCGGCGTCGGCCTGCGAGACCTTGCCGTTGGCGGCGTAATCGATGCCGGCGTCCGCCGTGGTCGCGGCCTTGACCGGATGCTCGACCACGCCGTGCGCGAACATCGTGCGCGTGATGCGCTTGACCATGTCGTCGAGGCGCGACTGCGGCACGTGGCCGTTGACCACCGCTTCCTTGAGCGCCTCGTTGAAATAGGCCGATTTGTCGAACGGATGGCCCGACTGCTGATCCAGGCCGGCGTTGGCGGCAGGGACGGTGGAATGGGTGGCGCCCCAGTCGGACATCACGTAGCCCTTGAAGCCCCAGTCCTTCTTGAGCACTTCGTTGAGGAGGTAGTCGCTCTCGCATGCGTACGGACCGTTCACGCGGTTGTACGAGCACATGACGGAGCCGGGGTCGCCGCGTTCCATGGCGATCTGCAGCGCCAGCAGGTCGGACATGCGGCCGGGCGCATCCTCGATCTTGACGTTGATGTGATTGCGGTTGGTTTCCTGGTCGTTGAAGGCGAAGTGCTTCAACGTGGAGATCACGTGATTGGACTGGATGCCGCGAATCTGCTCGCCGACCATCACGCCCGCCAGCAATGGATCTTCGCCGCCGTATTCGAAATTGCGGCCGTTGCGCGGTTCGCGCATCAGGTTCACGCTGCCGGCCAGCAGGATATTGAAGCCGCTCTCGCGCGCCTCGCTGCCGATCATGCGCCCGCCCGCAAACGCCATTTTCGGATCCCACGTGGCCGTGGTGGCCAGGCCGGAGGGCAGGGAGGTGCGCTCGAGCGGCTTTTTGGAAGCGGCTTGCGTGGCCACGCCCATGCCG